>CAIXOY010000377.1 GCA_903921135.1 uncultured Gammaproteobacteria bacterium | reverse complement strand
CTTTCGGCCTGATCGGCAGCAACGACAGCATCACGGGCGGCGCACTCGCGGATGTGCTCGAGTCCTTCGTGGGCAACGACACACTGCGCGGCGGCGGCGGCGACGACACGATCGATGGTGGTGGCGACGCGGATACGGCCGTTTTCTCGGGGAATTACGCCGATTACACCGTCATCCAGATCGGCAGCGAAACGCATGTAAGCGGCCCCGACGGCAACGATGTGCTGCTGAACGTCAACGTGCTGCGCTTCGACGACCAGGACGTGGCGGTGGCGATCCCGGGCATCACGGGCATGGCCACCGAAGCTGCCGATGCGCTGATCGGGGACGAGGGCAATGACACGCTGCCCGGCATGGGCGGCAACGATACCCTCTCGGGTTCGCTGGGCAGTGATTCGCTGGACGGTGGGGCAGATGATGACGTGCTGCGTGGCGGCACCGGCAACGATCTGCTGCAAGGTGGCACGGGCAACGACACCCTGGAAGGCGGCGACGGCATCGACACGCTCTCCGGTGGTGACGGCAACGACGCACTGAGCGAATCCATCTGGTTCGATTACCACCCGGTACACGGCGGCGCCATCGACGGTGGCGCGGGCGATGACACGATCACCGCTGGAGCAGATGGTTATCCCATCGATGGCGGCGATGGATTCGACACGTGGATCATGTCCGCCTCGGGCATGGGCTATGTGCCGGTGGACCTGAGTCAGGTGAGAGGGATCGAAAAGATCAGCTACGAGTGGTGGTCCGAGGCGCTGTTTGTCACGCCCGACACGCTGATCGATGCTGGTCAGACGCTGCTGGTGGAGGCCGGGGGCGTGAACAATCTGAACGGTGGCTTGCGATTCGATGCCTCGGCAGAGACCGACGGTCATGTGCACGTCCGATCCATCCGCACCGCGCCCTTCGGTCTGGTCGGCAGCGCCGACAGCATCACGGGTGGTGCGCTCGCGGATGTGATCGAGTCCTTCATCGGCGAAGACACACTGCGCGGCGGCGCCGGTGACGACACGCTCGACGGCGGCGGCGAGGTGGATACCGCCGTTTTCTCAGGCAATTACGCTGATTACTCGATCGAGCGTGTTGCAGGCGAGATCCTCGTGAGTGGCCCCGACGGCAATGACGTCCTGCGCAACATGAACCGCCTGCAGTTCGCCGACCAGACCATTGATCTGGTCACGCCCGGGCTGTATCTGATCGGCTCCGATGTGGCTGACCTGATCGACGGCGGTGAGGGAGAGGATTTCATCGACGGCCGCGCGGGCGATGATGCGCTCAGCGCTGGTGCCGGCGACGACGAGATCGACGGCGGCAGTGGCAGCGACACCATGAGCGGTGGCAGCGGCGATGACGTCTACCACGTCGACGTCACCACGGACGTGGTTGCCGAGGGTGGTGGCGATGGCACCGATACCGTGCTCAGCACCGTCGACTTTTCTCTCGGCGAGAACGTCGAGAATCTCAACCTCGGCGATGGCGCGAGCGCCGGTGCGGGCAACGCGCTGGACAACGTGATCGAGGCGAACAGTGGTGACAACTCGCTCTCCGGCGGGGCGGGCAACGACACCCTCACCGGCGGCGACGGCAACGACAGCGTGGCCGGCGGTGACGGCAATGACGAGATCGTGGGCGGCAGCGGTGCCGGTAACGACACCTACACCGGCGGCACCGGGATCGACACCGTGCGCTACACCAGTGCTGTCACCGGCATCAGCGTTTCTCTCGCGCTCGGCCGGGCGAGCGGCACCGAGATCGGCACCGACCGACTGATCGGCGTCGAGAATGTCATCGGCGGCAAGGGCAACGATACCGTGCAGGGCAGCCTGCTCGCGAATCGCCTTGATGGGCACACGGGCAACGACACGATCAGCGCCGGCGCCGGTGGTGACACCCTTGATGGCGGCTCGGGTGCGGATTCGCTCCTGGGTGGGGCGGGCAACGACACCTATATCGTCGACGATGCAGGCGACACGGTGGTGGAGGCTGCTGCAGCGGGAACGGACACGGTGCTCTCTGGCGTCTCGTGGTCCTTGGGTTCATCTCAGGAAAACCTCGTGCTAACCGGGGAGGATGCAACCTCTGGCACGGGCAACACCGCGCGGAATGTGATGACGGGCAATGCGGCCTCGAACCTGCTCTCGGGGGGCGGTGGCGCGGATGTGCTGCGTGGACTGGACGGCAACGACACGCTGGACGGCGGTGCTGGCGACGACACGTTGACGGGTGGCGCAGGCAATGACACCTATCGCGTGGACAGCGCCGGAGATGTGGTGAGCGAACTCGCTGGCGGAGGCCTCGACACGGTGAATGCCCTGCTTGCCTTCACCCTCGGCGCCGCCCAGGAGAACCTGCAACTCCTCGGCATCGAGGCTATCGATGGCGCGGGCAATGGTCTGAACAACACGCTGCGCGGCAACAGCGCTGCCAATGCTCTGGCGGGTGGCGCAGGCAGCGATTCGCTCTTCGGCGCCGGCGGGGCCGACACGCTCGAAGGTGGTGCGGGCCGTGACGTACTCTCGGGTGGGGCCGGCAACGATGTGTTCGTGTTTGCTGCTGCGGCCGACTCCTCTGCCGCCCGCCTCGGACGCGATGCCATTCTCGATTTCCAGCACGGCCAGGATCTGCTCGATCTCTCCGCCATCGATGCGAACGACGCTACGGCTGGCGTTAACGAGGCCTTCAGCTTCATCGGCAGTGCTGCCTTCAGCAGCACGGACGCAACCGCCCAGTTGCGTTTTGCCATCGACTCCAGCAGCGGCATCGGTACGCTTTATGGAAGCACCGATGCAGACGCGCAGGCGGAGTTCTCGATACAGCTGAATGGCATCAGCGTCCTGACGGCGCTTGATCTCTTCCTGTGACTGCGCGTCTCAGGCGATCTGCCCCGTGCGCACGTCCGCGGCGCGTGCGCGAATCCGCGCGCGTTCGTCCTCGTTCACCCGCGCGAGATTGCGTACCTGCATCACCGTGCGCGGGTTGGCGGCCAGCGCCTGTTCGTGGCGCAGCAGGAAATCCCAGTAGAGCGTGGTGAAGGGGCAGGCGTTCTCGCCGATACGCTCGGCGGGGCGATAAGGGCAGCGCGCACAGAGACTGCCCGCGCTCATGCGCTCGACGTACACCGCGAGGTACCACTGGTGGACCCCCTTCGGATGCACGCCGAGTAACAGCGCATAGAGCCCTGTCACCATCAGGCGCTGGATGTGGTGCGCGTAGCCGTGCGTGAGCGTCTGAGCGATCGCATCCGCCATGCAGGCCATGCGCGTCTCGCCGCTCCAGTAGATGCCGCGCACGTATTCGCGCCAGCCGAGGACCTGGCGGATGAAACCTTCGGCGCTCGCGATGGGAACGGCGCCCGCGCGCCACGCCTGTTCTGCTGCGGCCACCACTTCACGGCACCAAGCAGCGTGTACCGGTGTCCTCTCTGTTGCTGGTCGCGCGGTTTTGCCGCGAATTGATCAGGCGGGCGGACGGGGCGTTGTAGCAGCTCAGGCGGCCTGCTCCGGGGTGAAGGGGCGGATTTTCTCCAGCTCCCTGCCGATGCTGTCCTTGGCGCACTCGGTGTCGTATCGCGCCTGGCCTCTCAGCCAGTAGCCCTCCGAGAGACCGAAAAATCGGCACAGCCTGAGATCGGTGTCTGCGCTGATGCCACGGCGCCCCGCGATGATCTCACCGATGCGCTGGGCGGGTACGCCGATCTCTTTGGCCAGGCGGTAATTGCTGACGCCAAGCGGCGTCAGGAAATCTTCCTTGAGCACCTCGCCGGGGTGGATCGGGGGCAGTTTTCTGGCCATTGCATTCACCTGTGTCAGTGGTAGTCCACTATCTCTACATCCTGCGGGCCGTCCTTGGTCCAGACGAAGCAGATCCGGAACTGGTCGTTGATACGGACGCTGTGCTGACCTTCACGGTTGCCCCGCAGGGCTTCCAGCCGGTTCCCCGGCGGGATGCGCAGATCCTGTAGCCGTGCGGCCCAGTCGAGTTGCTCCAGTTTGCGTCTGGCGACCGACTGCATACCGGAGAACCGGGCAACACGTTCACGGTTGAACAGCGCCTCGGTGTCAGTGCATGCAAAGGATTGGATCGCCATGACGCGATAGTAACGCAGGGCGTTATTAAAGTGCCAATGCGAGCGGATGGGTGATGCTTTCCCGGGCCGCGAGTCTCAGGCGATCTGCCCCGTGCGCACGTCCGCGGCGCGCGCGCGAATCCGCGCGCGTTCATCCTCGTTCACCCGCGCGAGATTGCGCACCTGCATCACCGTGCGCGGGTTGGCCGCAAGCGAACTCTCGTGGCGCAGCAGGAAATCCCAGTAGAGCGTGGTGAAAGGGCAGGCCTTGTCGCCGCTGCGCTCCGCGGGTCGGTAGGGACAGCGCGCGCAGAGGCTGCCGGCGCTCATACGTTCGATGTACTTGCCGCTCGCGATATAGGGCTTGCTCGCCATGAGTCCGCCGTCCGCGGCCTGACTCATGCCGAGCGTGTTGGGTAGTTCCACCCACTCCACCGCGTCGACGTACACCGCGAGGTACCACGCGTGTACCTCCTTGGGATCGACGCCGAGCAGCAGCGCATAAAGCCCTGTCACCATCAGGCGCTGGATGTGGTGCGCGTAGCCGTGCTCGAGGGTTTGCCCGATCGCATCCGCCATGCAGGCCATGCGCGTCTCGCCGCTCCAGTAGAACGCGGGCAGGGCTTCGTGAGCGTCGAGGCTGTTCCGTTCCAGATACGCGGGCATCTGCGTCCAGTAGATGCCGCGTACGTATTCGCGCCAGCCGAGGATCTGGCGGATGAAACCTTCGGCGCTCGCGATGGGAACGGCGCCCGCACGCCACGCCTGTTCTGCTGCGGCCACCACTTCGCGTGCTGACAGCAACTTGCAGTTGAGTGCCGCGGAGATGTGCGCGTGCCAAAGCCAGGGCTCGCCGGGCCAGAGCGCGTCCTGCCAGCGCCCGAAGTGGGGCAGCCGCTCGCGAATGAAGGCCTCCAGCGCTTGCAGCGCGTCCTCGCGCGTCACGGGCCAGCCGAAGCTCTCGAGCGTGCCCGGGTGCGTGGCGAAGCGGGAGTTCACCAGTGCGATCACCTCTTGAGTGATCGGGTCCGGCGTTACGCGGTGTGGTGTGGGTACGTCGACGGGCCCGCCGCGGCCGAAGCTCTCGCGGTTCTCTGCGTCGAAATTCCACTGCCCGCCTTCGGGCTCGCTGCCGTCCATCAGCACACCGTGACGCCGGCGCATCTCGCGATAGAAGTACTCCATGCGCAGTTGCTTGCGCCCTGCGGCGTGCGCGGCGAAATCGCGTACGGTGCTGAAAAAGTGGCGGTCATCGCGCAGGTCGAGCGGCAGGCCGGCTTGGGCTGTCACGTCGCGCAGCGCCTGCAGCACGCGCGAGTCTCCGGGAGCGGTAAGCAGCAATGCCGAGGGGCGCAACCGCTCGATGTCACGCGCCAGAACGTCTGCGAGCGTGCCCGGGTTGGAGGGCTCGTCCAGTTGGGTGTAATGCAGTGTCCGACCTTTTGCCCGCAGCGCCTGCGCGAAGTGCCGCATGGCCGAGAGGAAGAACGCCGTGCGCTGCTTGCTGGAGGGCACGTGGGTGGATTCTTCCGCCACCTCGGCCATCCACACCGCATCTTTCGAGGGATCGAAACCGTCGAAGCAGGCGGCGTCGATGTCCAACTGATCGCCGAGAACGATCACCAGATGACGGAGAGGGTCAGCGCTCATGTCGCTTGTCGTTTCTCTTGTCGGTGTTCAATGTGGCGCTGGACTCCGCGCCTGCAGGCTCCGTGCGTGTGTGGCTCGCTCCGGCTTCGCCTGCACGGTGGGAGCGTTTTTTACGACAGGGGTCAGAGCAATACAGCACTGCGTCCCAGTTGCGGGCCCACGCACGGCGCCATGTCATTGTGCGGCCGCAGACGGCGCAGGGCTTGGAGGGCAGGGAGGATTTGTTGCCTTTCCAGCGGGTGGGGGTGTTGGAGTGGGGTGAGTTGCTCATGGCCCACAGGTACGGCGCCGAAGGCGGTATGGTTCCCCCGGGCTGCAAAGCCGAGGCTGCAATAGTCGGGGGCATGGCCCCCTCCCACAGGGCAAGGATGAAGCTGTATGTGGGAGCGCGCCATGCGCGCGACAGCAGGCTGGGCGAACGCACAGTCGCGGGCATGGCCCGCTCCCACAGGCGCGGGATGCCGCGGGCATGGCCCGATCCTATGGGTGGACGAGGAAGCTTGCGATCCGCTCCAGCGCGCGCGCCAGCGTCGCGCGATCCTGCGCCAGGCTGATGCGCACATAGTTCCTGCCGCTCGGGCCGAAACCCACGCCGGGCACCGTGGAGACGCCCGCTGCATCGAAGAGCCGCTCGGCGAACGCGAGGCCATCCTGCCCCGTACCCGAGACGTCCACCATCACGAACATCCCCGCATCCGGCACGGCGCAGCGCAGCCCCGGCAGGGCGTTCAGCCCGGCCACCAGCAGGTCCCGGCGGGCGAGGTACTCGAGGCGCATTTTCTCGACGTAGACGTCGTCGTTGCGCAGCGCGAAGGCCGCTGCATCCTGGATGAACTGCGAGCAGCCGAAGAGCATCGCCATGCCCAGGCGCGCGAGCCGCTCGGCGAGAGGCTCGGGAGAGACCGTCCAGCCGATCCGCCAGCCGCTCATGGCGTGTGATTTGGAGAGCGCATCGACCATCACCACGTTGTCGGTGCGCTGCGCGGCTGCACGAAGACTGGTGTGGCGGCGGCTGAAGGTGATCATCGAGTAGACCTCGTCGCAGATCAGCCACAGGCCCTGCTCGCGGCAGAATGCGGCGAGATCGGCCATCTGGTCGGCCTCGATCATGTTTCCCGCGGGGTTACCCGGCGTGTTGATCAGCATCGCGCGGGTGCCGGGGCGCACTGCGCGTTGCATGGCGGGAATGTCGAGGCGGAAGTTCTGCTCCGCGAGGAGCGGCACCGGCAGCACCTCGATGCCCAGCGCCTGGAAGATCGGTGTGTAGCCCACGTACATGGGCTCGGGCACCACGATGCTCTCCCCCGGATCGATCAGCGTGGCCATCACCGCGAAGAGCGCGTTCGTCGCGCCCGCGAACACCACCACCTCTTCAGGCCGGCAGGGGTGCGGCGATGTGCGACTCTCGATCTCGGCGATCGCTTCGCGCAGCGCGGGTTCGCCCGCGGGCGGCGAATAATGGGTGCGGCCCGCGCGCATCGCGCCGAGGGCCTCGCCGAAAATGAGTGGCGGGGTATCGAAGTCCGGGTCTCCGATGCAGAGCAGTATCACGTCATCGCCGGCGCGGCGGCGCTCGAGTGCGCGCTCGTGCACGCGCCATGCGCTGTCGTCTGCGCTGGCGTCGAGGCGTGCGGCAGACTGGCTGTAGCGAGCGTTGAAGTTGCTCATGCGGAAAGGAAATCGCTTTCGGCGACCTCGATCACGGTGGGCACGCTGGCCGCTGCCGCTTCCCGCAGTGCCTGTGCAAGCGCTGCGTGATCGCGGGGCTTTGCGCTACGGCAGCCGTAAGCCGCCGCGATGGCCGTGAAATCCGGCGTGTGGATATCGCAGGCGATGGGCTGCATGCCGGCGGTCTCGAAGTTCTGCGCGATCATCTCGTAGCGGTGGTTGTTCCACACCACCACCGCCACACCCAGGCCCGCTTCCACACCTGAAGAAAGTTCGTTCAGCGTGAACTGCATCCCACCGTCGCCGAGCAGCGCGATCACGGGCAGATGCGGCGTGCCGAGTTTCGCGCCGAAGGCGGCGGGCAGTGCATAGCCCAGCGTGCCGTAGCCCGTCGCAGCGCTCGCGAAGCGGCGCGGCGCGCTGGCGTGGAATTGCTGGGCGGCGAAATAGGCAGGCTGCGTGGAATCCCCGACAAGTACCGCATCGGGCAGCGCGGTTTGCAGGGTGTCGAGGAATCGCTGGTAGCCGGAATGATCCATTGCGCGCAGCGCGGTGTTGGCGGCTGCCGTTCGCGCAGCCCCGTTCCGCGCGCGCCGTTCGATCAGCGGCAGCAGCGCCTCGATAGCAAGCGCGCTGTCGGCCTGTATCGCCACCGTGGGCCGCAACTGGCGTGCGAGCTGCGCCGCATCGATATCGATCCGTACCAGCTTGGCTGTGGGCGCGAAGCCGCCGTCGAAGAAAAAGTCGTAGTCGGTCTCGCCGAACTCCGTGCCGATGCCTAGCAGCACGTCGGCATCGTGGTAGAGCTCCCGCGTGGCGCGGTAGGCGGGGCTCCCCATCACGTGCAGCGGATGCCCGGGCGGTAGCAATCCTTTCGCGTTGTGCGTGAGCGTGACCGGTGCATCCAGTGCCTCGGCCAGTGCTGCCGCGAGCGGGCCCGCATCCACCGCGCCACCACCGAGCGCGATCACCGGGTTTTCGGCCGCATTCAGCACGGACGCGGCGCGCGCGAGCGCTGAGGGATCCGCGGCGGGCAGGCTCGGCAGCGGCCAGGTTTCCACTGGCACGTGATCGGCGTTGGCGGTGATCACATCGAGCGGCAACGTGAGATGCACGGGGCCGGGGCGCGCGCTGGCAAAAATCCCGAAGGCACGCGCCAGTACGCGTGGCAGTTCGTCGGGCCGGGTAAGGGTGTGGCTCCAGCGGCTTACCTCGGCCATTGCAGCCTGAAGGTTGGGCGTTTCGTGCAGTCGGCCCTCGCCCATGCCGCGCTCGGCAAGGCGGTTATCTGCCGAGATCACCAACATGGGCTGGGAATCCGCGAGCGCCTGTCCCATCGCCGTGGCGATGTTGAGCGCGCCCGGTCCGCTCACCGTGATGCACACGGCGGGGCGTCCGGTCACGCGCGCATAGCCGTCGGCCATGAAACCTGCGCCCTGTTCGTGGCGGGGCGTGACGTGGCTTATGCGGGTGGCGGGAAGGCCCCGGTACAACTCGATGGTGTGGGTGCCGGGAATGCCGAAGGCGGTGTCGATGCCCCAGGCATCGAGCAGGTGTGCGAGACGTTCTCCGCAGGTCGTCATGAGATCTCCCGGGTGGCCTCTTGTCTTGAGCGGGAGACTACGCCAGCGCATATCGCCGGGCCATGACCCTAAAGGGATAGGGCGCCCTCAGCTGCCACTGTCTTCGAGCGCCTGCCGACGTTTGGTGTGGCGCGTGGGCGCGGCTGCGAGCGGATCCTCCGGCCACGGGTGCCGCGGATAACGCCCGCGCATTTCCTTGCGCACCTCGGCGTAGGCGTTGCGCCAGAAGGCCGCCAGATCCTGCGTCACCTGCAGTGGCCGCCGCGCGGGCGAGAGCAGGTGGATCAACAGCGGCACGCGCCCACCCGCGATGCGCGGCGTCTCGGCGCAGCCGAACATCTCCTGCAGTTTTACGGCGAGCACAGGTGGTGATTGCGTGTAGTCGATTTCCACCGAGGAGCCCGAGGGCACATCGATGCGCTGCGGCGCGAGCCGTTCCAGTTCGCGCGGCAGCGGCCAGGGCAACAACGCGCCGAGTGCACCGGCCAGATCGATGCGTTGCAGATCGGCCTGCGTGTTCACGCGTTCGATGAGCGGGCCGAGCCAAAGGGGAAGGGTGGCGAGAAGCTGCGCGTCCGACACGTCCGGCCAAGTGGCTGGCTCGAGCGTGTGCAGCAGCATCACGCGCGCCTGCCATTGGCGCAGCGCATCCGTCCACGGCAAGGCCTGCAGGCCGCTGCGTGCCAGCCACTGGCAGATGGCCTCCGCGCGCCGCGTCGGGTCCACGTCTTTCAGCGGTTCGCGTGCGAGCAGCAGAGCGCCCACCCGGCGACGGCGCTCGGCGATGAATCGGCCCCCCGACAAGGACCAGTCGGCGCTCTCTTCTGTACGCACGAGGAAGTCGAGCTCCTTGGCGAACGACGCGGGATCCAGTTCGACCGCCATGAAAATCCGCTCGCTTGCATCGCCCGCACGTGAGCCGAGCTCCGCCGCCACCAGCCATTCGCGGGTCGCCAGCGGGTCGGCTTCATCGAGGCGCGCGCTGCGGCCGTTGGCGAGCTGGTAGGTTGCGTGCGCGCCGGGGCGGCAGCGCGCGATGCGATCCGGATACGCGAGCGCAAGCAGGCGCCCCGCAAGATGCGCAAGATCCCCCCCCGATGCGTTGGCGCCGCGCGCATCGCCCAGATCACGGCGATACAGCGACGCTTGCCGTCGCGCCCGCTGCGCCCAGCCCCGGTGCGAGGGCGGGCAGGGCGCACGTTCCAGCAGGATCTCCAGCAAGGGCAGCAGATCCGCGCCACCGCGTCCGCCGGGCGCGCGCTCGGCGAGCAGCGCCGCGAGCGAGCAGGCCACCTCGGCCGCCGTGCGGTCCGCAGCACCGAGCAACATGCGCGCGAGCCGCGGATGCATGGGCATCTTCGACATGCGCGTGCCGAGCGGTGAGAGTGACCACGCGCCGCCGCTGCCGGGCACGAGCGCACCCGATTCCTGCAACAGCGAGAGAGCCTCGCTCCAGGCGCCCGCGGGCGGCGCATCGAGCCATGCGAGTTCCGACGGGTCGGACACGCCCCAGGCGATCAGCGCGAGCGCCATCGGTGCCAGATCCGCCTGCCGTATCTCGGGGCTGCGCGCCGCAGCGAGCCCACGGTGATCGGTCTCGGTCCACAAACGGTGACAGCGCCCTGGCCGCAGCCGCCCCGCGCGGCCGGCACGCTGCTCGGCCGAGGCGCGCGAGATGCGCCGCGTGCGCAGTTGCGTGAGCCCCGAGGACGGGTCGTACTGCGGTTCGCGCGCAAGGCCCGCGTCCACCACAGTGGCCACGCCCTCGATGGTGAGGCTGGTCTCGGCGATGTTGGTCGAGAGCACCACCTTGCGCGTCCGCGCCTCTGCCGGTGCGATGGCGCGCTGCTGCTCCGCAAGCGTGAGCTGGCCGTGCAGCGGCAGTACCACGGTGCCTGCCGGCGGGCTGAGCAGCGCCGAAAGTCGCTCGATCTCGGATTGCCCTGGCAGGAACACGAGGATATCGCCGGTCTCTTCCGGTGCTTGCTGCATCAGCCCCTGCAGCGTGGTGCGGAGAGAGGGCAGGAGTTCCTCGCGCGAAGGCGTGCTCGATGCGTAGTGGATGTCGATGGGAAAGGAACGCCCTTCCGCGCGCAGCACGGGCGCCTCCTCCAGCACGCGCGCCACGGCGGCGCCGTCCAGCGTGGCCGACATCACGAGGATGCGCAGCGGATCCGCGGCCTCACGGAACAGCGCACGTCCCGCGAGGGCCAGCGCGAGCCCCAGATCCGCGTCCAGGCTGCGCTCGTGGAATTCGTCGAAGATCAGCAGGCCCGTTCCCGCGAGCGAGGGGTCGTCCTGCAGCATGCGGTTCAGGATGCCCTCGGTGATCACTTCGATCCGCGTTCGTGCAGAGACTTTCGCCTCGAGACGCACGCGGTAGCCCACGGTGAAACCCGCCTCCTCGCCCAGAAGCGCGGCCATGCGTTCTGCCGCAGCGCGCGCGGCCATGCGGCGGGGTTCCAGCATCAGGATGCGCTGCCCGGCGAGCCATGGTTCGTCGAGCAGCGCGAGCGGCACCAGCGTGGTCTTGCCCGCGCCGGGCGGGGCTTCCAGCACGAGTTCGGTCCGCTCGCCAAGGCTGCGCGCGATCCCACCCAGCAGGGGCGTGATCGGTAGCGTGGGCAGGCTGTCGCGGATGCCGGTAGTCACGGGTCGAAGTGCCGCACATAGGAGGTGGCGCGAGCGTAGCCGCGTGGTGGCAGGAGGGGCCAGTACCGGATTAACGAATCGCCATTCCCGCGCCGTGGCCCGACCCTATACTGCTCCCATACCTCGCAAGGAGACCGGCACATGGGCGCACTTCGCTTCAACCACATGGAACTCACGATGCCGCGCGGCAGCCTCTCGGCCGAACGCGCGAACCTCAGCGGTTTCTACAAGGAGGTCTTCGGCTTCGACGCCATCGACGTGCCGCTTTTCGACCAGACAGGGCTGCTGTTCATGACGGATCCGGCGGTGAGCCAGTTCATCCTGCTGATGGAACAGGACCAGCCGCTGCACTCACCCGGCTACGACCACCTCGGCTTCCTGCTCGACACGCGCATCGAGGTCGACGAGAAACTCGCACTCTGCAAAGCCTGGCAGGCCCGCGACCCGCGCGTGCAGATCAAGGAATACGAGGATCTGGTGATCGAGCAGACCACCACCCACGCGTTCTATTTCCGTTACCTGCTGCCGATCTGGTTCGACGTGCAGGCGATCGAGCACGGCAACCCCGCGCTCGCGCCCACGCACGGCTGGCAGTTCCGCCCGCTGTAGCCCTACCAGATCTTCACGCGCTGTTCGGGCGGCAGGTAGAGCTTGTCGCCCTCCTTCACGCCGTAAGCTGCGTAGAACACGGGCAGGTTGCGCATCACGCCGTTGGTGCGGAACTTGGGCGGTGAGTGCGGGTCCGTGGCGAGGATGGTCTTGATGAAGTCATCGCGCTGCTTGCTGGCCCAAGCCTGCGCCCAGCCCGCCAGAAAGCGCTGGTCGCCGGCCAGCCCGTCGATCACCGGTGACTCGGCGCCGCCGAGAGAGATCTTCCACGCCGCGTGAGCCAGAGTCAGGCCGGCGAGATCGCCTATGTTCTCGCCCAGCGTGAGCTGGCCGTTTACCTTGAAGCCTGGCAGCGGCTCGAAGGCGGCGTACTGGTCGACGAGGGCCTTGGCGCGCTTGTCGAACTCACTGCGGTCTTCCGGCGTCCACCAGTCGTTCAGGTTGCCGGCACCGTCCCACTTCGAGCCCTGGTCGTCGAAGCCGTGGCCGATCTCGTGGCCGATCACGCCACCGATGGCACCGTAGTTCACGGCCTCGTCGGCCTGCAGGTTGAAGAAGGGTGGCTGCAGAATGGCGGCGGGGAACACGATCTCGTTCATGCCGGGGTTGTAGTAGGCGTTCACCGTCTGCGGCGTCATGAACCACTCGCTGCGATCCACCGGCTTGCCGAGCTTGTCGAGTTCGCGCTGCGTGATGAACTCCGCGGAGCGCTGCAGGTTGCCTACCAGGTCGTCACGCCGGATCTCGATCTTGCTGTAATCGCGCCAGGTGTCCGGGTAACCGATCTTGGGCGTGAAGGTGGCGAGCTTGGCGAGCGCTTTCTCTTTGGTGGCCGGGCTCATCCAGTCGAGCGTCTGTATGCCCTGCCGGTAGGCTTCGACCAGATTCTTCACCAGCGTATCCATGCGCTGCTTGGCTTCCGGCGGGAAGTGGCGTTCGACATAGATCTTGCCCACCACCTCGCCGAGATTGCCCTCGACGGTCTTCACGCCGCGCTTCCAGCGCGGGCGGATCTCGGGGATGCCGAGCATCGTGGTGCCGTTGAACGCAAAACCTTCGTCTACCAGTGCCTTGTTCAGGGCGCCCGCGTACTGGCTCACCAGATGCCACTGCATCCAGTCCTTGAGTGTATCGAGAGGCGTGGTGTCGAGCAGTTTGCCCATCGCCGTGAAATAGCTTGGCTGCGACACCACCACGTCAGTGGACGGGTCTTTGCCCATGGCCGTGAAATAGCGCGCAAAGTCCACGCCGGGCGCGAGTGCGGCCAGTTGCGCGGCCGTCATCGGGTTGTAGGTCTTGGTGTCGTCGCGGCTGTCGACCTTGGTCCACTGGATCTTTGCGATCTCGGTCTCGAAGGCGACGATCGCGTCGGCGCGGCGTTTGCCCTCGGTAATGCCGGCGAGTTCCAGCATTTGTGCGATGTGCGGGGTGTAAGCGGCGAGTTTGTCGGCGTACTTCGCGTCGAGATAGTAGTCACGGTCGGGGAGACCCAAGCCGTCTTGCACCATGATGAACGTGTACTGGTCCGAGCGCTTCGGGTCGGTGTTCACGTAGCCGCCGAAGAGCCCGGTCTGGTTCTGGCGGGCGAGCTTGCCCATGTGTTCGACCAGCGCGCCTTTGTCGGGCAGAGCCCCTATCGCGGCCAGTTCGTCGGCGATCGGCGTGGCGCCCAGCGATTCGATCTGGGCCTCGTCCATGAACGAGGCATAGAGATCGCCCACCTGCTGGGCTTCCTTGCTGCGCGTCTCCGCGGGCGCTGCGGCGGATTCCTCGATGATGGCCTGCAGGTTTTTCTCGGCCTCGTCGGCGAGCGTGGTGAAGCTGCCGTAGTTCGAGCGGTCGGCCGGGATCTCATTTGCCGCGAGCCAGCCGGCATTCACGTGCTGGAAGAAATCGTCCTGCGGGCGGACGGCGGCGTCGAAGCCTTTGGCATCCACGCCTGAGCCCAGCGTGACGGGGGCCGCCGCCGGTGCGGTTGTAGCGGGGGCCGGTGGCTCTTTGCCCGAGCAGGCGGCAAGCGCGAGCGCAAGGGCGAGCGGAAGGGCGCGTTTCATGGAAGCTCCGGAGTGGCTGACCGTTGAAGAGGGCTATGGTGCTGTGGGGGAGGATGCTTTTCAATGCCGGCCTGTCCGCTCCTTTTCAGGCACGAGGGGGTGAAAATGGAGATCAACCTTGATGCCGGCCGTCTTGCGGTGTTCATCGGCGGCTTCCTGCTGTTTCTGCTGCTGGAGACCCTTCGGCCGGCCCGCCCATGGCGCGGCGAACGTGGGGCACGACTTGCCTTCAACGTGGGTGTGGCAGCCCTGAACACCGTGCTGGTGCGTGTGTTCATCTACGTGCCCATGCTCTTGTGGACGGTACACGTCGAAGAGCAGGGTTGGGGCATCTCGCGCTGGCTGGGCCTCTACGGGTGGACCGAGATCATCGTCTCGCTGGTGGTGCTCGACTTCTTCGATTACCTCTGGCACCGCGGGAACCACCGCTGGCGCTTCCTGTGGCGCTTCCACAAGGGCCATCACGCGGATACGGGGATGGACGTGGGCACCGCCCTGCGTTTTCACCCGGGTGAACTGTTTCTCTCGGGTGGAGCCAAGGCACTGTGGGTGTTGGTCTGGGGGCCCACCCCCGTGGCCTGGTTCCTGTTCGAACTGCTGGTGAGTCTCTGTTCACAGTTCCATCACAGCAACATCGACTTCCCGGACCCGGTCGAGCGCTGGTTGTCGCGCTTCATCGTGACGCCGCGTTTCCATGCAGCGCACCACGCGGTGGAGCGACGCTTCGGTGATGCGAATTTCTCGACCATCCTGAGTTGCTGGGATCCGCTTTTCCGCTCCTACGCCGATCCCGGCAGCCGGTCGGCACCCGCCTGGGCCGGCATGGGGCTTGGCTTGCCGCAAGAGCGGGGCAAGGCGTTCTCCATCCGCGCCTGGCTCGAGGAGCCGCTGCGCTCGCGCAATCTTGATCTGGGGGTGGCGGGCGCGCGCGAAGATCCCGCACAGCGGTGATCCCCCGAAGTACTGGCAGTCGTAATTGCCGCGGAGTATGTTCCGCCCGTCCCACAAACTTGGAGAGATCCCCATGAAGCGCCTTGCAGCACTGGTATTCGTCCTTCCCCTCCTCGCGTTCGCCGCTGAGCATGGCGGTGCACCCGCAGCCGACAAGGAAGCCGCCAAGACCACCGAAGCCGCTGCCGAACACGGCGGAACCGCTGCCGAGCACGCAGGTACTGCGGCAGAGCACGGTGGCAAGGCAGCGGAATCCAAGGCTGGCGCCGCCCACGGTGACCATCACGGAGAGGCCTCTGGCTCGCACGAGCATGCCGGCGAGGCAGCAGAGCACGGCGGCAAGCCCGCGGAAGAGAAAAAGCTCTGACGCCTCCCGCGGCCCGATTCCGAAGCATGCGTCCTGCAGGGCTCCTGCCCGTACTGGTGCTGGCAGTTTTTTTCCTCCTGCCGGGCGCACTTTTCGCGGAACCCTCTGACGCTCCTCGAAAGTACTACGTCGAAGACATCAAGGCAGCCATGCACGCCCACATTGCGCGTGCCGTGGATGCCAACGGGATCTTTCGTCTTAAGGACGATCGCACCGGTGAAATGCTCTCCTTGCGCTTCGTGAAGATCCACGACCCCGTGCGCAAGATCGACGACAACACCTATTTCGCCTGCACCGACTTCGCGGTGGCAGACGAGGCGGGCAAACTCTACGACGTCGATTTCTGGATGCACCCGGACGGCGAGGTGCTCACCATCCACGACACCAAGGTGCACAAGGAGCCGCGCAAATCGCTGCTCTACGGCTGGTACAAGTACCCCCGTTATACCTTCGTCAATGATCAGGTGGTGACGTTGTACTGAGGCCTGCCTTGCAGCGGGCCTCGCGGCTCGCCGTTCAGGGCACTGGTACGAACTCCGCCGTGAACCGCGTCACCATGAGCCGCGTGTATCCCTCGAAGCCTGAGTCTGTCGTCAGAAAAAGCCAGGCCTCACCGCTTGCGTCGCTGCGGAACAGGAACGGTGCCCTGGTGTTCTCGAGCAACTTGAAGCGGTAGCGCGGTGCGTCGATGGGTGTGGCGACGGCGATGTCGCCGATGAGCATCGCGTCTCTTCCGCCGACGGCCTGATTTCCCTTGTCGATGTTCAGCAGGCGCGTTGCGGGGTCCGCTGCCGGACGGGTCAGGGATACGCCCGCTTTCACGAAAACCGATTCGCCCGGAGCGCCACCGATACCGACTGCGCCGGCGGGCGCATTGGAGGCGATGCGCGCGCGCAGCCGTACCTCGTAGTCGGTATCCGGGCTCAAGCCCGTCACCTTGCGCCGCAGGAACATGCAGAGGTCATCGCTGTGGTTGTTGCCCCCCAGCACCAGCGCGAAGGGGCGCTCGAGGCCGAGGTATGCGGGCAGCCGGGAGAACCCGGACTCGAGCTGGTAGAACTCTTCCTCCCCGGCGGGGTAGTCGGCGAAATCAGCGCTCCAGCCGAGGGATCCGTTGGCAAAGGCGAACGTGTAGAGGCGGGTTTCCGCTGCCCGTGACAAGGGTGCGGCCATGAGCAAGCAAAGCCACAGGACAGGCAGGCGGTTTATGGCATTCATGGCGCGCACGGGATTGCTCCGGCAGGTGGCTGTTCTGCTGATAAGACACGCCGATGGCGCGCTTCCGGTTCCCTGCGCGGTTCTGGTCGGGCGTGTATCGGAAATCGTAGTATCCGCGGCTCCCTGCATTCGAGTCGACGTCCATGAGATCCGATGACATCGCCGCCGCCCTGAGCGAAGTGCTGTGGACTGCGGAGCGGAATCGCCGTCCACTGCAGTTACCGGATCCCCGTGTTGCCGTGCCGGATCAGGCCGCGGCCTATGCCGTACAGCGCTGCACGTTCGACCGTCGGGGAGCCGCGCTCCTGGGCTTCAAATTGGGCGGCACGGTCCGGCCTGCGCCGGGAGAAGACCGTCGCAGTTATGGCAGGCTGAGCGTCGCGCACCGGGTGGGAGAAGCGGGCTCCCCGGTCGATCCCGGCCGTTTCATGAACCCCTGCGTGGAGCCCGAGATCGCGCTGCGTCTGGGGCGTGAACTCGCCGGCGCGGGCCACGATCGTGCAAGTGTGGCCGCGCATCTCGATGCGGTGCTGCCTGCCCTGGAGATCGCCGATACCCGTTACACCGCGTTCCCGGCAGAACTGCTCCACAACATCGCCGACAACAGTTCCAGCGGTGGCGTGGCGCTGGGTGATCCGGTGGCTTGGCGCGAGGACATGGACTTGCGTGCAGAAGCGGTGCAGTTCTTTGCAGGTGCTGCGCTGGTGGGGAGCG
>CAIXOY010000376.1 GCA_903921135.1 uncultured Gammaproteobacteria bacterium | reverse complement strand
GAAGTCCTGCATGAACTCGCGGCCCTCGTGGTCGTCCTCGTGGAGCGCGTGATGCTCCTCGACCTCGGTGGTGTCGGGCTCGTTGCGCCGGATATGGCTCAGGAAACTGCGATAGGCGATGCGGAACATCCAGGTGCGGAAGCTGCTGTCGCCGCGGAACTCGCTGATATTGCGCCAGGCTTTGACGAAGGACTCCTGCGCCAGATCGTCGGCCAGCGCCATGTCACCGCGGGTGAGGCGGCGCAAGGTGCGGCGGACGTCGGACTGGTGCCGGGACACCAGCATCGCAAACGCGTGACGGCCGTCTCCGGCCGCCGCGCGTCTGGCGAGTTCCTCGTCGCTCTGCGACATGGCGCTGCCCTGACCTTGTCTCAGGCCGCGTTCTGCCGCGGGGCCTCGAGTTTCCAGACCAGCAACTGCGCGAGGCCGATCGCGAGCGGGATCAAGCCTATGGAAGCCGCGCCCATGCCGACGTTCGCCAGGAACATCCCGCCCAACCCGAGGCCGAGCGCCACATTCACCGTGCCGCGGGCAAGACCGGATTTGCCGTTGCTGCCCTTGTCCAGCGCGTCCAGAAGCTCGACCGGCACATCCTTGCCCTGCGCGATGATGCGGTCGATGGTCTGGTGCACCATCTCGCGCTTGCGGCGGTTGTTGCGGCTCACGATGGCCACGATGAACACGGGCCCGCCGAAGATCACCAGCAGCGCCACGATCGGTGCCAGTTGTTCGAGCGCGCTCTCCTCCTCATGCATGCGGATTTCGCGGTGCACCTGGGGTGTGTTCTTCATCCCGCGCAGCTCATCGAGCGCGGCCTGAAGCTCTGCGATATCGCCCTGCTCGGAGGAGCGCACCTCTTCGGGCAGGCCTTCCAGCGCAGTCTCGATGCGGCCGATCACCTTGGACATGACGACGGTGTGGTCCTCGTCACCGTCCAGGCTGATCTGGATGCCGTTCGAGCTGTCGTCCTCGCCACCGTCTGCGTCGATCTTGAGGCGGAAGCTCTTCTTGCCGCTGCCATCGGCCGCAGCCTCGGCAGCCGGAGGGGTAGTGGCCGCATCTGCGGCCGGCGCATCGGCGGGGGCCTGGGCGGCGGCCAGCAAGGAGTAACAGCCGAACAGGAAGAGAGCGGCCACGGTGCGCATATTCAGAATCATGTTCATCTTGAAAGTCCTCCCGGGGATATGGGTTCCTGTATGTACTGACGCGGGCATGGCCGCCGCGGATTCAGTGCACCGGAAAAAACTGTCGGGGGCATGGCCCCCTCCAACGCACTTCCCTTGTGGGAGCGGGCCATGCCCGCGACCTCTCAGAGCTCCAGCGCCGCAAAAACCTGCTCACGCAGAGCGCTGCTTTCATTGACAAGGTGGTGCCGCGCACCGGGAATCATGCGCACGGTGGCGCGAGGGAATTTCGCGCGAATCTGCGGCAGGTTCCAGCGCCAGTCGACGGTGGTGTCCTGATCGCCCTGAATCACCAGCGGTGCGTAGTCCGTGGGGCCCGCGGCCATGAAGTCCTGCACCCAGCGCCGCATCGCACTCACCCAGGCCACCGGCAGGCGCTGGCTCTGCAGCGGATCCTGCTGCAGGAACGCAAGGAATTGCGCGTCGCCCGAGTTCTCCATGAACCGCCGCGCGATGCTGCGACGGAAAGGTTTCAGCGTGGAGTGCATCAGCCGCACCTTCGTCCAATCCGCGGGCCGCACCAAAGGTGCGAGCAAGAGCATGCGGCTGAAAGGGCACGCGGCACCGAAGCGTTTCTGCCGGAGGGCCCAGCCGAGCAGCACAGCGCCCCCCGTGCTCTGGCCGATAGCGGTGAGCGGGCCCGACAGCTGCGGCCCGTAGCGCGTGATCACTGCACCCAGCACATCGACGTAGTGCCCGAAGGTGGCAATGCTCGCCTGCGGACCCGAAGAGAGCCCATGACCCGGCAGATCCCACGCCAGCACCGCATAGCCCTTGCGCAGGCAGTGTTCGATCAGCTTTCCGTACAGCCCCGTGTGATCGAAGTAGCCATGCACCAGAAGGCAGGTGCCGCGCGGGCGCGGTGGCAGGTAGTAGTGGCAGGCGATATCGAAGCCCGCGGCAGGCAGGCGGCCGAAGTGATGCACAACACCGGGGATGCGGTTGGCAAAGTCGATACGGTAGTAGGCGAGGTAGTCCTGCTCGTGGGAGCGGGGCACGGAAAGCCCGGAGAACTCGAGCTCGCGCAGGCCCGCCCGCAGGGCCTGCGCATCGAAGCCGGGCAGGCCGGCGCGCCCGGCCATGCGCGATCAGTTCACCTTGGCAGAGAGTTCGCCCTTGATGTAACGCTCGGCCATATCGTCAAGGGACAGCACGCGAATGCGCTCGGCCTGACCTTCGCATCCAAAGGCCTTGTAGCGGTCCACACAGATCTGCTTCTGGGCCTTGATGGTTTCCTTCAGAAACTTGCGCGGGTCGAACTCGGAGGGGTTCTTCGCAAGGAAACGCCGCACCGCGCCCGTGGAGGCGAGGCGCAGATCCGTGTCGATGTTCACCTTGCGCACGCCGTGACGGATGCCTTCCTGGATTTCCTCGACCGGCACGCCGTAGGTCTCGGGGATGTGGCCGCCGTATTCGTTGATCACGGCGAGCCAGTCTTGCGGCACCGAGGAAGAGCCGTGCATCACCAGGTGCGTGTTCGGGATGCGGGCGTGGATCTGGCGGACGCGGTCGATGGCGAGGATGTCGCCGGTGGGCTTGCGCGAGAACTTGTACGCGCCGTGGCTGGTGCCGATGGCGATGGCAAGCGCGTCGACGCCTGTGGCTTTGACGAACTGCGCGGCTTCTTCCGGGTCGGTGAGCATCTGGTCGTGGCTCAGGATGCCCTCGGCGCCGATACCGTCTTCCTCGCCAGCCTGGCCGCTCTCGAGCGAGCCCAGGCAGCCGAGCTCGCCTTCCACCGATACGCCGCAGGCATGCGCCATATCCACCACGAGGCGTGTGACGCGGACGTTGTAGTCGTAGTCGGTGGGCGTTTTGCCGTCTTCACCGAGCGAGCCGTCCATCATCACGGAGCTGAAGCCCATCTGGATCGAGCGCTGGCAGACCGCAGGCGAGACGCCGTGGTCCTGGTGCATGACGATGGGAATGTGGGGGAACTCCTCGATGGCGGCGAGGATCATGTGCCGCAGGAAGTTCGGGCCCGCGTATTTGCGCGCACCCGCCGAGGCCTGCACGATCACGGGGCTCGCCGTCTCGTTCGCGGCCTCCATGATGGCGCGCATCTGCTCGAGGTTGTTCACGTTGAAGGCGGGCACGCCGTAGCCGTTCTCGGCGGCGTGATCCAGAAGCTGGCGCATGCTGATGAGGGCCATCGCGGGTCTCCGTGGACGTGGGGGCATCGCGCGGGCTGTTCCCTGCCGCGCGATGCGGTCGGTAAGGGTCGTCGGCAGTCTAATCGACGTGTTTCACGCTGTCATCGCGGGGCTTGTGCCGCAGCGGCGCCCAGGGTCTACAATCCGGGGACACTGCAGGGAGGTGCACGCATGCGCTCGATCGTACTCACGCTCATCACAGCCGTTTTCCTCACGGGCTGCCTCGCGGCCGGTGACACCACCGAAGACAAGCGCCGCAACATCCAGAACATGCGCAAGGAAGTGCTGGCGGATCTGTATCGGGTCCACCCGGAAGCACAGGAAGAGATCCGCAGCGCGCCGGGCTATGCGGTGTTCTCGAATTGGAACGCCTATCTGATTTTCGCGTCCGTAGGTCAGGGCTACGGTGTGGTGGTCGACAACGTGAGCGGCGCCAACACCTACATGGGCATGGGCGCTCTGGGTGGGGGCATCGGCGCGGGCGTCAAGGACTACCGCGCGGTCTACATCTTCCGCCAGCGCCACATCATGGAGCGCTTCATCGACCAGGGCGTGAACATCGGCGGCAACGCCGACGCCGCCGCCAAGGCCAGCACCCAGGGCAAGGCCTACGGCGGCGAACTGCTGATGGACGGCATCAAGGTCTACCAGCTCACCGAGTCCGGTATCGCCCTGCAGGCCACCGTCCAGGGCACCAAGTTCTACAAGGACCCGAACCTCAACTGACAGAAAAAAATGGGGTCAGACCCCATTTTCCGGGGCTACCAGTGGACGCCGCTGAAGATCTGGGCGAAGAGCTGGCGGGCGAGGTCGGTCGCGTTGCGGGGCAGGGCCTCGCGTTCGCGGGCGGCCTCTTCCTCCGATAGTCCGCGGGCCGCGGCTGAATCCGGGAACAGCCGGTAGGCCTGGTTCAGCACCATCTCGCTCACGCGCGGCGCCACGGCTTGGGCAACCGCCCCCGCCAATCCAAGGCCCGTCGCCACACGTTTGGGCTTGTCCACGATGGCCTTCATCACCAGATCCGAGGCCTGGTCGGGCGAGAGCGTGGGGAAGGCGTCGTAGAGCCGCGTGGGTGCGATCATCGGCGTGCGCACCAGCGGCATGTTCACGGTGGTGAAGCGCACGTTGCGATCGGCGAACTCCGCAGCAGCACACCACGAGAAAGCATCCAGCGCGGCCTTCGAGGCCACATAGGCCGAAAACCGCGGAGGGCTCGCCAGCACGCCGATCGAGGAGATGTTCACGATGTGGCCGCTGCGCCGCTCGAGCATCAGCGGCGCGAAGCCAAGGATGAGCCGCAGCGCCCCGAAGTAATTGAGCTGCATCGTGCGCTCGAAATCGTGGAAGCGGTCGAAGGAGTACTGCACCGAGCGGCGGATCGAGCGCCCCGCGTTGTTGATCAGGATGTCGACGTGCCCGTGTTCGCGCAGCACCGTCTGCACGAAGCGGTCGCAGTCGGCCATGTCGGCGAGATCGCAGGGATACGCGAAGCCGGTGCCGCCGCGCTCGCGGATCTCGGCCAGTGCGTCGCCGAGCTTCTCCGGCGTGCGCGCAGCCAGCACCACGATCGCGCCCGCATCCGCCAGCTTGTGCGCGCAATCGAGGCCGATGCCCGAACTCGCACCCGTCACCACCGCGACCTTGCCCTGCACTTCCTGCTTGAGTTGCTTCGCGAGGTTGCTGCCGATCATCCGTCCGAGCGCGCGGCTCCACTCGGGGCTGCGCTTGCCTGCCGGACGCGCATCGGGCGCGAGGTGCTGCTCCCAGTACTGCCACAGCGCCGGGGCGTAGTCTTCGAAGCGGGGGCATTCGATGCCTGCAGGCTCCAGCAGTGCGCGTGTGCGGGTCGAATCAAAGCGCGTGGGATACCCTATGAATTCCAGCGTTTCAGCGGGAATGCCGTACTGGGCAAGCACACCGCGCAGTGCCTTGCGCACGCCCGCGGCCTTGCCCAACCGTTTCACCGGGAGTTGCGCGAGAAGCCCTTCCAGCACGCCACCCCGCATCACCGCAAGTGAAGGCCCGTGCGCAGCCGCGAGCAGCACGCGCGCGAGATCGCCAACGGAGATCCCCTCGGGATCGGTGAGGAAGAAGGTCTCGCGGTCGTGCCCGCGCAGGTGCATCAGGTGGTCCATCGCCTGCACCACATAATCCACCGGCACGATGTTCAGGCTCCCGCCTTCCACCGCCAGCGCGCCCAACCATGCGGGAACGGAATTGCTGATCGCGCGTATCGCCGGGAAGAAGTAATAAGGCCCGTCGATCTTGTCCATCTCGCCGGTCTGCGAGTCACCCACCACAATGCCCGGGCGGTAGATGCGCCAGGGCAGGGTTTTCTCGCGGCGCACCAGCGCCTCCGAGTCGTGCTTGCTGCGGTAATAGGGGTTATCGAGGCCCGTGGCCTCCTCGAACATCTCTTCGGTGAACACGCCGCGGTAAAGCCCCGCGGCGGCAATCGAGCTCACGTGGTGGAAGCAGCGTGCCTTCAGCGCCCGCGCGCACGAGAGCGCATTGCGCGTACCGCCCACGTTGGCTTCGAGTTGTGCGTCGGCATCGGCCGTGAGGTCGTAGATCGCCGCCAGATGCACGAAGTGGCTGATCTTGCCGGCGAGCGCCGCGGTCTGCGCGCGGCCGATGCCGAGCCGCATGCGCGAGAGCTCACCCGTCACAGCGATGAGCTGCGTCTCGTCGACGCCCCAGAGCGCGCGCAGTTGCTCGACCTTGCCGAGGGATTGCTCGCGCACCAGCAAGTACACGCGAGCGCCGCGATCGAGCAACCGTGGCACCAGGAAGCGCCCGATGAAACCCGTGCCGCCGGTGACGAAATAGGTGTTTGCCATGGGCGCTCAGCTGTTCAGCAGATAGGCGTTCAAGCCCGCCTGCCGCAGCAGGTAGACCGCGAGTTCGCTGCGCTTGCCGCCTTCGGGCGTGACCAGATAGGTCTTGTTGCGGTCGAACTCCCGCAGCCGTTTGCGCAGCACCACTACGGGCATGTTCATGGCGCCCTCGACATGCTCCTGCCGGTACTCGGCGGGAAAGCGCACGTCGAAGATCTCGTAACCGATGCCCGCGCCGGAGAGAAACGTCCGCGCCTTCGCGAGATCAATGGTCTGGATCAGCGAGGACTTGAAGATCGCATCGAACTGCGCGCGGGTGAGGCGGCCCAGCACGCCGTCGCTGACCATGCGCACCGTGGCGTTGCG
>CAIXOY010000375.1 GCA_903921135.1 uncultured Gammaproteobacteria bacterium | reverse complement strand
TCCCGCTCCCGTGGGAGCGGGCCATGCCCGCGACCCTGCCCTGCTGTCGCGCGCATGGCGCGCTCCCACATCCCCCGTGGGAGCGGGCCATGCCCGCGACCCTGCCCTGCTGTCGCGCGCATGGCGCGCTCCCACATCCCCCGTGGGAGCGGGCCATGCCCGCGACCCTGCCCCGCAAAAAACCCGGCGTCCCTGTTGATCAGAACACGCTGGAATCGAAACCCGCACTCACCTCGCCGCTGTAGCCCGAGTTCCAGCTCCAGGAACTGTTCGCGCCTGCCTTGACCCCGGCCTCGGACTTGGCCGCACCGGTATCGCCGATAGTGCTGCTGCCAGAGGCCTCGATCCCGCCACCGAAGACCACGTCCGTGACGCCACCGCGATCGAACTCGAGGCCCACCGTGGCGCTGCCTTCAATCCCTATTTCAAGCGGCCCGCCCGCGACCTTGGGCCCGATCCCGGCGCTCACGCCTGCGCTGATACCGCCGCTCTTCCAGCCACTGGTGTCGAACTCGCTGTGCCCGGAAAGCTCGACGCCATCGGCCTTCACCCCGGCAGAGGCGCGCAGCAGTCGGTTGCTGCCCGCCTCGACCTCCCAACTCGCGTTGAAGGGCGCGAACAGCGGGTTGAAGGTCGCGCTGGAGGAGTTGCAGCGGAACTCCATCGCGCCCACGCCGGGCATGTCGAGTTTCGAGATGTACATGCAGTGGATGTCGTCGAAATCAGCCAGCTTTGTCGTCTGGTATTTGGGTGCCGCCTTGCTGAAACAGGCAGAGCGTCGCGTCTCGTACAAACCCTCGGGCAGGAGATTCAGGGTCTCGTAGGCCCGAAGGGCACCCGCCTTGGCGTTGACCTTGGCAAGCTCGAACACCTTGTCCGAGGAGACGAACTGCAGGAGATACGTAGACTCATTCAGATGTCGATGGACGATGCCCGTCTGCTCCTTGTTCCAGGGGTTCATCAGTCGGGCGACCGTCCCGAGATACTTGTCCATCTCGCCACGGACTGCGCTGCAGCTGTAGTCGTACTGATAGCCGCCGGGCACCTGCGCGTACTTCTCCTCGCCTTCTGCATCGATCGTTTCGATCTGCTTGCGCATCTGCTCATCGGCGGCGGCGATCTCCTCCATGACGAACTTGAATCGCTCCATGTTTGCATTGAGATCGTGCTGATATTTCTCGTCGACCGCATTCATGATCGGATAGACGCGGCCGGAGAACGGCTGCGTGGCGGCAACCAGCGATTCGCGCACGGGCGGTTGCGCCGCGATCTCCTGCGAGAGCACCTTGGCCCGCGCCGCCAGGGGCGCAGCCGCGGCCTTGGCTGCCGCCTCGAGTTCTGCTCTCCTGAGGAGTGCGGTGGGCAATTCCGCGCTCGTTGCGGGATACAGGAAGGGCTCGACCCGGTGCAGGCCGAGCGGATCCTCCGGCATGCGCGGCAGCGGAGCCACATCCTGCGCACGCAACGTCGCGCCCATCTTGCGCAGTTCCGTTTCTTTCGAGGGACTGAAGCCACCACGGGTGGCTCGGCGCATCGACTCCTGCGCAGCGGCAGTATCGCCTCGCGCGGCCTGTATGAGCGCCATCGTGGCATTGGCCTGGGGGTGGATCGGCGCGGCCGCGATCACGGCCTTGAGTTGCTCCTCCGCCGCCTGGCTGTCGCCCGCGCCGTACAGCGCCTGTGCGATGTTGTTCTGCACCGTGGTGTTGCCGGGGTAGCGGGCATCCAGGGAGTAGAGAATCGGCAGTGCAGCGGCCGGCGCACGCTCCATCACCAGCATCGCGGCCAGATTGCTCAGGTCCTGCGCGCTGCCGCTCTGCACCGCGAGGCGCCCCGACAGCCAGATTGCTTCCGGCCACACGCCCCAGGCGGCCAGACCGTTGGCTGCTGCGCGCAGGCGGCCGGGATAGTCGGGGTATTTCTGAAGCTCCGCGTCAATGGCCTGTGCCCGCGAGCGTGCATCGGCACTCAGCGCCTCCGAGAGCTTGGGCTGCAGGTCCTCGACGAACTCCTTCAGATCATCATCGTCCAGCGGATCACGGGAGACGGAGTCGAGCGCGCCCGCGACCTGTGGCGGCGCTTCGCTGACCGAGCCGCCGGCAGCTCCTGCCGGCGGATGCGCCATCAGATCTTCCAGTTGCTTGCGTGTCGCAGGATCCATCTGCTCCATCTGCTTCCGGGCCTCCTCCATGGCCTTCTGCATTTCCTGCATTTCCTCGGCGGTGGGCATCTGTGCAGTGGCGTCGCGGGCGCCACCCGCAAGCGTGACGAGGGCGATCGCGATGGTCAGGAACAGGGGGGCGTGTCGCATCGGTAGTGCTGCCGTGGTGGGCCGTGGGAGGAGCATAATGCATTGCCCCCGGCACCGGCCCCACTTCGCGCTTGCACTCGAGCCGGCAGGCACCTCAATCTCGCCACCCGCGTTTGCAGCAGACCGGAGCACGCCGTATGCCCACACCCGAACAGGTCCGCACCGCCATCGAAAACCACTTCCGCTTCTGGAACGCGGGTGATCGTGCCGGGTGGATACGCAATTTTGCGGAGAACGTGATCTTCCACGATCCGGTCGGTTCACCGCCCAAGCACGGTCGCAGCGCAGCGGAAAACAGCTGGGACAATTCTTTCTCCAACGGCCAGAAGTGGACGCTGGTGCTCACGCAACTCGTGGTCTGCGGCGATGAGGCCGCCATCACGCTGGACAACCACGGCGTGGTGAACGGTCAGGCCTTCACGATGCGCGGCATCGAGATCTGGCAGGTCGACGACAGCGGGCGCGTCTGTCAGGTGCGGGCGTACTTCGAGCCACCCGCAACGGTGGAACTCGACCCTTACTTCCAGCGCCAGCGCGACACCGCGGGCGAAGGAGTGCGCTGATCCATGCCCTGCGATATCACGTGGGAACACCAAGGCGTGCAGCGACGGTTCCACGGACATATGAGCGCCAGTGACCTGCTGCGCTCCATCGAAGTGGTGCACTGCGACATGCGCTTCGACAGCCTGCACTACAGCCTGAACGATTTCCTCGACGTGACGGGAAGCGATATCGACCCGAACACCCTGATCCACGGGGCCGCCCAGGCGATCGGTGCAACGCTCTCCAACAACCGCTTGGTGATGTTGATGGTGGTCGCCGACCCGGCCATCCGCGAGATGGTGCGTCGCTTCACGGGCCCACCGCTGTCGAGCTTCCACGCGGAGTTCTTCGAGACCCGGGAAGCCGCACGGGGCTGGATCGCGACACACCTGGGCGCTGATACCCCCTAGACGGGCCGCACGCGACCCAACTCCGCTACCGCCCGCGCCGCCTGATCTATGGCGGTGTCGATGGTCGCACTCGCGCCTGCATCGGAGTTGGCGATGCTGATGCGCCCGAGCGGCGCACGCCCGACCACATGGGGCGGAGCGCGGGATCCATCGCCGGCATCGACCGGCGCTTGCTCGTCTGCAGCGTAGCCATGCCCCCAGCGGTTCACGGTGATCGCCGCGATGTCGCGGGCAGGATCGAAGCCACCGCCGGAGAGCGCCGCCGCAAGCTGCTCCCGCGTGGCGCGTTCGATGGTCTCGAACGATGTCGCGTAGAGCTCGCGCCGTCCCGCCCTGCGCTGCTCGCCAGCCGTGGCGAGAGGGTCATCCCCTTTCGGAAAACGCTCCATGTGCACGACGATCGGTTCCCCGGGGCCGCCCGAAAACCGGTAACCACCCAGGCTCACGGGAAAATCGAGCATGCTCACCGAGTGGTAGGAGGCAGGTGCGCTGAAAAACCCGATACCCAGCCGCTCCCATGCATGCCAGTTCCGCAGCAGCACGTTGGTGTAGACGATGGGGCTGCGCACCGCCCCGGCAAGGGCCGCGCGCTGCAGCGGCGGGAGTTCGGGGCAGATGTACGGAAGCATCCCGTTGTTGCAGGCCATGATGCAGGCGCGTGCCCGCACGCGGCAGGCGTGCCCCTCGCGCACGTAGGTGATGGACAGATCCCCGGCGCTGCGAGGGTCACCGTTGTGCACGGCTTCCACGACGGTGCTGTCGAGGCGGATGCGCACGGGGGAGCCGGGAATATCAAGCTTCCGGTAGTTGAAGGGCGCGAGCACGATGTCGTCCATCGTGGTGCCGGGCGCAACGGAGGGAATCATCGACCTCACGAGCAGGCGGGCGATCGAGGCATTGCCGTCGGGGAAGTGGTAGATGTAGGGCTCCCTCTGCGCCTCAACTGCGGCGAGCGCCGTCGCCCGGATGCCGGGCAGGCCGGTGTAGCTCATCAGCTCGAACGCGCTCCCCACCTCGATACTGGCGCCCTCGTCATTCGTCAGGCCCTGCAGCAACGCGAACAGTTCCGGGCTGCGGACACCGAAATGGCGCTCGAGAAACACCCGGTAACTGATGCCGTAGAGGTACTCCTCCTGTGCCGCGGGCGGGATGCCCTCAAGGCGGTCGCCGTCCGCGTCGAACAACATCAGCAACTCGCGTCTGGCCTCGGCTCCCAGAGGCATCTGTGCGACGGCCTCGCGCGCAGGCAAGCCAGGCGCCAAGGGCAGAAAGCGCGTGTAGTCGACCAGCGGATGACGCACCAGGCGGTCGCTGCCGAAGCGCTCTGCTGCGAAGAATGTCGCTCCCGCGAGACCGTGCCGCCGGAAAAACTCCGTGTCATAGGCTGTTTCGAAGCGGCCGAGATCCACACCGAGTTCCGCAAGGAGCCGCTTGCTGGTACCGCTGTAGTGCCCGGGCCCTTCGAGGGCCTGCGCGCCACCGTAGCCGAGCAGCGTCCTGCCACCGGCCCGGAACTCGTTGCGCACCGCATGGCCCCCGAAGTCCCGGTGGTTGTCGAGAAGCAGAATCCTTGCTCCCGGATGCTCGAGGAGGAAGAGCCGCGCACTCGCAAGGCCACTGATGCCCGCACCCACGACCACGAGATCGTAG
>CAIXOY010000374.1 GCA_903921135.1 uncultured Gammaproteobacteria bacterium | reverse complement strand
TGCGATCAACCTCATCCGAGACGATGAGGACATTGTCGAGGCTGAAATCGGCAAGGCGCGCAACAAGCAGGCGGGTCTTGGGCTCATCGAGACCGATGGACTCCACCACTACCAACCGGTCTTGCCGAGCAAGCTCCGAGAGAATGGAGCGCATTGCCGCGCGGTACATCTTGCGCGGGAACTTCTGCGAATGGTCCTGAGGACGCGCGGCGAAGGTGACGCCGCCAGATCGCCAGATCGGACTGCGCGAACTACCCGCACGCGCGCGCCCCGAACCCTTCTGCTTCCAGGGTTTGCGTCCGCCGCCGCGCACTTCAGCGCGGGTCAATTGAGCACGCGAACCCTGCCGGCCGCCTGCCATATACGCTACAACGGCCTGGTGAACCAGATCCTCGTTGAATTCCCGCGCAAACGTCACGTCGGACACCTGCACGGTGCCGGCGGAGGCGTTGCCGGGCGCGGTGATACTCAGTTCCATGCGTAATTCCTCAGGGATGCTCAGGCCTTGACCGCCGGTCGTACGATCACGTCGACCCCCGGCGCGCCAGGGATCGCCCCTTTAATGAGAAGCAGATTGCGCTCCGCGTCGACACGCACGACCTCAAGGGTCTGCACGGTGACCTGACGGTCGCCCATATGGCCAGCCATCTTCTTGCCTTTGAATACACGGCCGGGAGACTGGTTTTGGCCGATCGAGCCCGGCGCACGATGCGAGCGCGAGTTGCCGTGAGTGGCGTCTTGCATAGAGAAATTCCAGCGCTTGATCACGCCCTGGAAGCCTTTGCCGCGCGACTGCCCCGTTACGTCAACCTTCTGGCCGACTTCGAAGGAGGCAACCGTGATCTCGGAGCCCAACTCAGGAGACGCGACGTCTGCAGGCACCCGGAACTCCCAGAGTCCACGGCCCGCGGTCACGCCAGCTTTTTCGAAATGTCCGGCCGCAGCCTTGCCGACCCGGGAGGGCTTGCGGTCACCGACGGTGACTTGGATGGCGCTGTAGCCATCAACGCTTTCCGACTTCACCTGCGTGACGCGGTTGGGCGTTGCCTCTACGACAGTGACAGGGATTGATGCCCCATCAGCAGTGAATACGCGTGTCATACCGGTCTTGCGACCGACTATACCGATAGCCATTTCTCTTCCTCTCGTGTACGGGGCTGAACCCTCTATGGCCGCACGCTGACGTGCGTTACACAGCTCCCGGCGCGCTGGCCGGGTCAACCCGGGCTTGGCTTAGCCCAAGCTGATCTGCACTTCTACCCCTGCCGCCAGATCAAGCTTCATCAGCGCATCCACGGTCTTTTCCGTGGGCTGCACGATGTCGAGCATTCTTTTATGGGTGCGGATCTCGTATTGATCCCGTGCGTCTTTGTCCGCATGGGGAGAGATCAGTACCGTGAACTTTTCTTTGCGGGTAGGGAGCGGGATCGGCCCGCGTACCTGCGCCCCCGTACGCTTGGCCGTATCGACTATTTCCTGTGCGGAGATGTCGATCAGACGGTGGTCAAAAGCTTTCAGTCGAATTCGTATGCGCTGGTTCTGCATTTGACCACTTGCTCCGGTGCCCGCCACGCATCCGCTTGGGGGTGCGCGAAAAAGAAGCGGGAGTTTATTTTTGGACCCACCCCCTGTCAACGGGTTTGGTAGGGAGGGTTCGTAATTAGGGATTTTTTACACGCGACTCTTTTTGAGTGGCAGGTGCTCCCTGTCACCGGGCGGCCACGCCTCCCGTAATAGATGCCGCGACGCTCGGCGGAACCTCCGCGTACTTGCTGAACTCCATTGAGTACGTGGCGAGCCCCTGCGTCGTGGAACGCAGTGTCGTGGCGTATCCGAACATTTCGGACAAAGGTACAAGCGCAGAGATGACCTTTGCCCCTGGCGCATCATTCAGGGCCAGTATCGACCCTCGGCGCCGATTCAACTCTCCAATCACAGCCCCCATGAAGTTCTCGGGGGAGCTCACTTCTACGATCATGACTGGCTCGATCAGGAATGGGTTCGATCCCCGAACGCCCTCGCGCAGGGCAACCGCGGCAGCGCCTCGAAAGGCCTGAAGGTCCGAATCCGTTTCGTGCCATGAACCGCCGACAACGGTCACCCTCAGCCCCCGCAGCGGAAATCCGGAAACCGTCCCATGCTGCATCTGCTCACGCACGCCTTGCTCAATGGCAGGGATGAACGCCGGGGGCAGGGATTGCGCAGCGACTTCGCAACAGAACTCGATGTCGGAGTCCAATGGAAGCGGCTCGAGACTAAGGCTGACGCGCGCATACTGCCCGCGCCCGCCTACCTCCCGATCCCATACGGCCTCGCGACAGGTCTTCGACCTTATCGACTCCCGGTAAGCAACTCGGGGCCTGCCGACTCGGGCATCCAATCCGAATTCACGCCGTATCCGTTCGACGATGATCTCGAGATGCAGCTCACCCATGCCAGAGAGGATCGTCTGCCCGGACTCCGGGTCGGTTGTGACAAGCAGGGAAGGGTCCTCGTGCGCTAATCGGCCCAGGACGACGGCTAGTTTCGCCTCGTCCTCATGGCTGCGCGACTCTATGGCCACTGAAATCACCGGCTGCGGCAGCATTGGCGGCTCAAGAAACACCACGTTCCCCGGCTTGCAGAGCGTGTCTCCGGTACGCAGGTCGGGGAGCCCTGCCAGAGCTGCGATGTCGCCTGCCGCCACTTCGTCGATTGGCTCGTACTCGTTCGCGTGGATCCGCACCAGATGCCTGGCCGTGAAGGGGTGGCCCGTACGTGCGTTCAGTGCGAAGTCCTCGACCGCCAGACGGCCTCGATAGACACGCAGGAACGCGAGGAATCCGAGGTGCTTGTCATGCATCACCTTGAAGACGAGCGCCGCAAATGGCTCATGCGAATTCTCTACAAGGGCGGCGTTTGAGGACTCGGCGTTTGTCTGTGTTGGCAGCGGCGCATCGACCGGCGACGGGAGGTAGTGGACTACGGCGTCCAGCAGGGTCTGTATTCCCACGTTACGGGCCGCGGAGCCGCACATTACGGGTACGATTTCTGACCGCAGTGTTCGCAGGCGCAGACCATATAGGATTTCGTTCTCCGTGAGTCCGCGCCCGTCGACGTATCGGGCCGTCAGTTCATCGCTGGCCTCAGCCGCCGCCTCGACGATGGCCTCCCGCATAAGGGCGCAGCTATGCGCGTAGTGCTCTGGAATGGGTTCCGCACGGAAGCTCTTGATGTGATCCGACGGATCCCACAGCAGCGCCTGCATGGTTATGAGATCGACGATGCCCGCGAGGTCGCCACGCAGCGTCAGCGGCAATTGCAGCGGCACCGGGACCGCGCCCAAACGCTCCCGCATTTGCGCGACGGTGCCTTGGAAATCGGCGCCCGGACGGTCCATTTTGTTGACGAACGCTATGCGGGGAATTCGATGTCGCGAGGCCTGACGCCATACAGTCTGGGTTTGGGACTGCACGCCAGAAAGGCCGCAGAGGACAACAACGGCGCCATCCAGCACCCGGAGCGATCTCTCGACCTCAACCGTGAAGTCGACATGGCCAGGGGTATCTATGATGTTTATCTGATGCTCTGGGAAGCCGGAGTCAGAGCCCGACCAGAAGCAGGTCGTCGCTGCCGCCGTTATGGAGATCCCACGTTCCTGCTCTTCGGACATCCAGTCCATGACGGCAGAACCGTCATGAACCTCGCCCATCCGGCTGGAAACGCCAGTGCAGTAGAGAATGCGCTCAGTAGTCGTTGTTTTCCCGGCATCTATGTGCGCGATGATGCCGACGTTGCGATATCGGTCAAGAGGAGTGCGGCGCGCCACGGTTGCTCCTCGGGGCGAGCCGCACCTCGAATCAGAACCGGTAGTGGGAGAACGCCTTGTTAGCCTCAGCCATGCGGTGCGTGTCTTCGCGCTTCTTCACGGCCGCTCCACGCCCTTGGCTGGCGTCAGCAAGCTCGCCTGCGAGACGCTGGGCCATGGATTTCTCTCCGCGGGCGCGGGCGTAGTCCACAAGCCAGCGCATGGCGAGCGCCTGCTGACGGGAGACACGTACCTCTACGGGCACCTGGTAGGTGGCACCGCCCACACGGCGGGATTTCACTTCGACCATCGGCGCCACGTTTGCCAGCGCTTCCTCGAACACGCCAAGCGGGTCACGCTTGGTACGCTCGCGAACCATCTCGAGAGCGCCATAAACAATGCGCTCAGCCAGCGACTTCTTGCCGCAGACCATCACGTGGTTCATGAATTTTGCGAGGGTCACATTCCCGAATTTGGGATCTGGGAGGATTTCCCGCTTAGCGGCAACGCGTCTTCTTGGCATCTCAATATACCTCTCTGGTTTCAGGTTACCCGGGACAGCCTGCGGTTGTTACCGTGGGCCCGGCCTTACTGGTTTTCATCCAGCCACCCGGAAAGGGTGGCGCGGGATCAGGACTTCGGTTTCTTAGCGCCGTATTTGGAGCGGCGCTGACGACGCTTCGTCACACCCGAGGTATCCAGCGTGCCGCGGACCGTGTGGTAGCGGACGCCCGGAAGGTCTTTCACTCGGCCCCCGCGGATCAGCACCACGCTGTGCTCCTGCAGGTTGTGACCTTCACCACCGATGTAGGAAGTGACCTCATAGCCGCTGGTTAGGCGCACGCGACAAACTTTGCGCAACGCAGAGTTGGGCTTCTTGGGTGTTGTGGTGTAGACACGCGTGCATACGCCCCTGCGCTGAGGGCAACCCTTGAGCGCGGGGACGGTGCTCTTCTCGACCTTGCGCTGGCGCGGTTTGCGGACCAGCTGGTTGATCGTCGACATTTTCTGCTCCGGTTAAGGCACACACCCCATGGTGGGCGCCACACAAAAACCAACGGTGGCCGATGGCCACCTCACTTTGGGCCGCTCCGATCGGAGAGGCCCCTGCTCAAGGGAGGCGGGTTTCTCGGGAGGCC
>CAIXOY010000373.1 GCA_903921135.1 uncultured Gammaproteobacteria bacterium | reverse complement strand
CCACCAACGGGCCCATGGACGCCTGGTTCTCCGGGTATGTCGGTACGCTGGTCACCACGACCTGGCTGGGCTTCGACCAGAACACGCCGCTGGGCAAGAACGAGTTCGGTGGATCCGCCGCTGTACCCGTCTGGGTGGCTTATATGCGGGAAATCGTGAAAGACCTGCCGCGCCAGGAGCGCCCCCGGCCCGAGGGCTTGGTGAGCGTGAGGGTGGACCCGAAGACAGGCATGCTGGCCGCGCCGGGACAACCGGATGCCATGTTCGAACTCTTCCCGCTGGAGAACGTCCCCTCGGTGACACCGGATGGAGACGAATATCAGGACCCGTACACCCCTGACGAATACAACACCCACGAGATTTTCTGAGGCGATTGGCTCAGGGGCTCAGGCGGAAGGTCGTACGGCTATCGCGAGCGGATGCCTTACGCGCAGAGTCCAGGGCGGGAAAGAATCCTTGTTCCTCGCCTTGGCGCTGCGCCAGACGAGCCAACCCCGGGCCTCCAGCGTCTGGTCCCGCAAAGACTCTGGCATACCCGCCGGAAAATGCTTCCACTCGGAGCGGTCCACGCGCAACGACACCCGGCCCTCGAGCTCGATCCACCAACTCGAGCGCGCGCGGGCAACGCGGGTGACCCGCCCCTGAAGCAGGCGAAAACCCTGCTCCCCCTCCCGCAAGCCCGACACCCTGAGCGCAGCCTCGCTCCAGAGCCCGCGTCGGGCTTTACGCGCGCGCTCTTCGGCGGCATGGAAACAGGCCGCGAGGCTCAGGTTGGGAGGGAAGACGATCTGGAGCGCGAGGCCGGCATCGAGCAAAGCCTCTTCCAGGCTGCGCCCGTCAGCCCGGAAGACATGGGCGAGGGTGCGCTTGTAGTGATCCTGGGGGTCTTGTCCGATACCGATCCTGAGCGGACCCTGACCAAGGAAGCGTTGGGCGAAACGGGTGGCATCGCCTGCACCTGCCTCTTCGCGGCGACCGTAGTGGGCGCGCTCGGGTGTGTTCACGCCTATCAGGCGGACATGACGACCGTCGTCAAGCGTGATGGTGTCACCGTCGAGGACCTTGGCGAGCCGCACGGATTGGAGCGGCATGGGCGGCGCGCATTCGGCGGCAGAGACAGGGAATGCGAGCAGTAGAAACGCACAAATGGAAACGGCCGCCAAAGCGGCCGTTTCCAGCGTTTTCATGAGCGGCGGCGACGCGGCGAACGCGTTGCCCGGGGCAATCAGCGGCGCGAGGCGGCTGCGCCAAAACGCTTCTTGAAGCGGTCGATGCGACCACCGGCGTCCAGGACCTTCTGCTTGCCGGAGTAGAACGGGTGGCACTTGGAGCAGACGTCGAGGCTCAGTTCACGCGCCAGCGTGGAGCGGGTCTGGATCACGTTGCCGCAACCGCAGCTAGCGGTGAGCGCGCCGTACTTCGGGTGGATATCGGCTTTCATGGTGTGGCCTCCGGAGGCGCCCCTGATGCATGGCGGGGCTGGCTGCGGCGACCATTCAGGCCGCCAAAAAAGAGCCCGGCATACTAGGTTGCCCGCAAAGGCATGGCAAGCCCGGCTTCACCGACTGTGGAAAAAGGCCCGGGAACCGGTGATAGACTCCGCCGCCCGCGTCCCGACGCCACTGCCCGCGCATGCCCGACGACCTGATACTCCGCGTGGCCGTCCCCGCGCCGCTGCGCCAGACACTCGACTACCTGCCACCGCCGGACGCAACGCCCGCGGCGGCCGCGGGGATGCGGGTGCTCGTCCCTCTCGGCAAGCGACGGGTTATGGGGGTAGTGGTCGAGGTGGTGTCCGGCAGCGCCCTCTCCGGGGGCAAGCTGAAGCATGCCATCGCGTTCCCTGACCCCGAACCACTCCTGCCCCCGGACATCCTCGACCTCTGCCTCTTCGCCGCGCGTTACTACCACGCAATGCCTGGCGAAGCGGTGGTGAACACACTGCCGACGGCACTGCGCAGCCTGCCCAAGGCAGTGATCCGCACCCCGCGCCAATGGTGCGCCACTCCCGAGTCCGGGGCTCTGCCGGCCTCCGCCCTATCGCGCTCGCCACGGTTGGCCGCGGCACTCGCCTTCCTGCGGGAGCAAGGCACCGCCAGCGATGCCGCGTGCCGCCTTGCGGGGATCCAGCCGGCCCACCTGCGCAGCTTGCAGGCCCGCGGACTCGCTTTTTCCGAGCCCTTCGTGGAGCCGGTGGACAAGAGCGCGGTCGGGTTCGAGACACCGCCAGCGCCCCCGCGCCCGAGCCCGGCTCAGGAGGCCGCACTGCAGGCACTGTCAGGGACGTCGGGCGGATTCTGCTGCAGCCTGCTCGAAGGCGTGACCGGCAGCGGCAAGACCGAGGTCTACCTCCGGCTGATAGAAGGCGTGCTGGCCGAGGGCAAACAGGCGCTGGTGCTGGTGCCCGAGATAGGCCTCACGCCGCAGACGCGGCAACGTTTTGTGCAGCGCTTCGGATCGAAAGTGGGCGTACTGCACTCGGGCCTCGGGGATCGCGAGCGCGAACGCACCTGGCGGCAAGCGGCCACGGGGCAGCTCCGGGTGCTGATAGGTACCCGCTCCGCGCTGTTCACGCCGATGCCGGATCTCGGTGTCATCGTGGTGGACGAGGAGCACGACAGCTCCTTCAAGCAGCAGGAAGGCTTCCGGTACTCCGCCCGCGACCTCGCGGTCTACCGCGCGCGCCAACGCAACATCCCGGTGTTGCTGGGGAGTGCGACCCCCTCGACCGAGAGCCTGGCCAACTGCCGCAGCGGACGGTTCAGGCATCTGGAACTGCCTGAGCGCGCAGGTGGCGCGAGCGCTCCCTCCACGCGGATGCTGGATATCCGTGGCCAAACGCTGGACGGCGGCCTGTGCGCCGAGGCGATAGACGCCATCGGATCGCAACTCGGCGCGGGAAACCAGGTGCTGGTGTTCCTGAACCGGAGGGGCTGGGCGCCGGTGCTGTCCTGCTCGGACTGCGGCTGGATGGCCGATTGCCACCATTGCGATGCGCGGCTCACCCTCCACCGTGCGCGCAATCTGCTCTGGTGCCACCACTGCGATACGCGCATGCCTGCCCCTGCGAGTTGCCCTGGCTGCCACAGCGCACGCCTGTTGGCACTCGGCGCGGGGACGGAACGCACCGAGCACACCCTGCAACGGCATTTCCCCTCATTCCCGGTACGCCGCATAGACCGGGGCACCATGCAGGGCATCGCCGCCATGGACCGCCTTTACGAGGACACCGTCTCAGGGGAACCCTGCATCCTGGTCGGCACGCAGATGCTGGCGAAGGGGCACCATTTTCCCGCCGTCACGCTGGCCGTGATCGTGGATCTGGACGGCGGGCTCTTCAGCGCCGATTACCGCGCGGCAGAACGCACGGGCCAGTTGCTGGTGCAGGTGGGCGGCAGAGCAGGGCGCGCGGAGCGACCCGGCGAGGTCATCGTGCAGACACTGCACCCGAAGCACCCGTGGATGGAGCGCCTGCTGCAGGGCGGCTACCGCGCCTTCATCGACCCGATACTCGCGGAGCGCGAGAGCAGGGGATTGCCTCCCTTCGGCCACATGGCGGTGCTGCGGGTCGAAAGCCCCAGCGAGCGCAGCGCCACCGAGCTGCTGGACTCGCTGAAACGCCAGCTGAGAAAGAGCTTTCCCGATCTTGAGCTGACAGGCCCGGTGCCGGCACAGATGGCACGAAGGGCCGGGCGCTACCGCATCCAGTTGCTGCTTCGCGATGCGCGGCGCGCGCCCCTGCATGCCGCGCTGGAGCAGGCCTGCCGGCTGCTGGATGCGCATCGCTTCTCAGCGCAGGAGCGCTGGCAGGTCGATGTGGATCCGCTCGAGGGAGGATGAGTGCGCCCGGATGGCGTGATCGGGAATGTGGGTCAATAATTGGCTCCGCCAGCGCGCCACCCGTCCGGGGCGCGCGGCACGAGCCACACGAGCCGTCGCATGACCCACGATTTCGCCAGACAGCGTGCCGCGCGAAACACCCGCGAGAACAAGGGCTCCTCGCCCCCCTGGATGTGGTTCGTAAGCGGGCTGGTGCTGGGTGTGCTGCTGAGTTTCCTGGTGTACCTCGCTACGCTTGCGACCGGCCCGGCACGGCCCGCAGTGGCAAGCGCTCCTGCGTCGGTTACCGCCGAAGCAGCGCCGACACCGCCCCCCCCTCAACGCAAGCCCGAATTCAGCTTCTACTCCGACCTGCCGAAGATCACGGTGGACAAGCCGGCCCCCACCGAGCCGGCAGCGAGTGAAAAACCGTCCGCTGCCGCACCGGCAAAGACATCTCCTCCCGAAAACGCAAAGCTCGATACCTCGCTGACGCCGACACCTGCCCCCGTGCCGGCTACGGCGCCGAAGCCCGCCGCGGCCAAGGCGCCGGTGGAAGTCCCCGAGCCTGTGACACTCACCCTGCAAGCCGGCGCCTTCCGTGACGAGGCAGATGCGAACCGCCGCCGGGCGGACATCACCCTACTTGGCTACCCCGCGCGCGTCGTGACCGTTGCCGGGGCCGCCGAGGGCGCGCGCTACCGGGTGCAGGTAGGCCCCTTCCCTGACGCGGCGGAACTGTCCGGCGCCCGCGGCGCACTCAAGGACCAGGGCATAGACGTCCGCTAGGCAAAGGCTGCGGCAACGGTTGAAACCGGAGCCGCTGCCCCCATATCCGCCCCGTTGCCCCTTGCCGGGCACAGCAAACTCGCGAGGCACGCATGGAACAGTTCCACGGCACCACCATCGTCTCGGTTCGCCGCAACGGCTGCGTTGCCATCGGCGGTGACGGACAGGTGTCGATGGGCAACACCGTGATGAAATCGAATGCCCGCAAGGTGCGCCGCCTCTACCACGGCCGGGTGATCGCCGGCTTTGCGGGCGGCACCGCGGACGCCTTCACCTTGTTCGAGCTCTTCGAGGCACAGCTCGAGAAGTATCAGGGCCAGTTGGCACGGGCGGCCGTAGAGCTCGCGAAGGCCTGGCGCACCGAGCGGTCACTGCGCCGGCTCGAGGCGCTGCTCGCCGTGGCCGACCGGCAACACTCCCTGATCATCACCGGCAACGGTGATGTGATAGAACCCGAGGATGCGCTGATAGCCATCGGCTCAGGCGGCCCCTACGCGCAGGCGGCAGCCCGGGCCATGCTGGCGCACACTGAGCTCGGCGCCCGCGAGATCGTCGAGAGCGCACTAGGTATCGCCGCCGACATCTGCATCTACACCAACCACAACCGCAGCATCGAGGAACTCGGGGCGGCGGACTGAGCAAGGATTTTTCCCGCATGTCGAGCATGACCCCTCGCGAGATCGTGCACGAGCTCGATCGCCACATCGTGGGCCAGACCGCCGCGAAACGGGCCGTGGCCGTGGCACTGCGCAACCGCTGGCGGCGGATGCAGCTCGATACGGCCCTCGCCACCGAGATCACGCCCAAGAACATCCTGATGATCGGCCCGACCGGCGTGGGCAAGACCGAGATCGCCCGTCGTCTCGCGCGGCTCGCGAACGCGCCGTTCCTGAAAGTCGAGGCCACCAAGTTCACCGAGGTGGGCTATGTGGGGCGAGACGTGGAGTCGATCGTGCGGGATCTGGTCGACGTCTCGATCAAGATGCACCGCGAGAGCGCGGTGGCGAAGCTGCGCGACCGCGCGCTCGATGCCGCCGAGGAGCGCGTGCTCGATGCGCTGGTGCCGGCCGCACGCGGCACGGAGCCCGCCGACCGACACTCCGCCGCACGGCAGCTCCTGCGCAAAAAGTTGCGCGAAGGCGAGCTCGACGACAAGGAGATCGACATCGAGGTCTCGGCAGTGCCGGCGGGCGTGGAAATCATGACGCCGCCCGGCATGGAAGAGCTGAGCGGACAACTGCAGGGAATGTTCGCCAACCTGGGCGCGACACGGAAGAAATCCCGGCGCCTCAGCGTGAAAGCGGCGCTCGCGCAACTCGTCGACGAAGAAGCCGGACGCATGCTGAACGAGGAAGAGCTCAAGCGCCACGCGGTGCTCGCGGCCGAGCAGACCGGCATCGTGTTCATCGACGAGATAGACAAGGTGGCGCGCCGCTCGGAATACGCCGGGGCCGATGTCTCCCGCGAGGGCGTGCAGCGCGACCTGCTGCCGCTGATCGAGGGCTGCACCGTGAGCACCAAGCACGGCATGGTCCGCACCGACCACATACTGTTCATCGCCTCGGGGGCTTTCAGCCTGGCCAAACCCTCGGACCTCATTCCGGAACTGCAAGGGCGTCTGCCCATCCGCGTGGAACTCGGGGCGCTGGGTGTCGAGGATTTCGTGCGCATCCTGACCGAGCCCGATGCATCGCTCACGGCACAGTATGCGGCGCTGCTCGGCACCGAGAATGTACGAGTGGAGTTCCGTGCAGACGGGATCCGGCGCCTCGCCGAAGTGGCCTTCGAGGTGAACGAGCGCACCGAGAACATCGGCGCGCGGCGACTGCACACGGTGATGGAGCGCCTTCTGGAGGGCGCTTCCTTCGAGGCCGCTGACAAAGGCTCGGTCACCGCGCCCTGGCATATCGTCGTGGATGCGGCCTACGTCGATGCCGAGCTCGGCGAGCTCGCCCGTGATGAGGATTTGAGCCGGTATATCCTGTAAGCTGCCCTCCCCGCGGCAGACCATCGGCCCATGAGCGATACCGCAGCGATTCCCACGGAAATCCGCCTCCACCAGGCCTCGCGCAGCCTGGAGATCGCCTATGCCGGCGGCGAGCGCTACCACCTTCCCTGCGAGCTTCTGCGCGTGTATTCGCCCTCGGCGGAAGTGCGCGGCCACGGCCCGGGGCAGGAGGTCCTGCAGACCGGCAAGCGCATGGTCGGCATCACGTCCATCGAATCCGTGGGCAACTACGCTTTGCAGTTCACCTTCAGCGACGGACACGACAGCGGCATCTACTCCTGGTCCTACCTCCACGAGTTGTGCCGGGAGCAGGAGCGCCTGTGGGAGGCCTACCTGGCGCAGATCTCGGTCGCCGGCGCGAGCCGCGATCCGTCCGGCCCCGTGCTGATAGCCCGCCAGGGCTGAGCGCCCAGAGGAGCACGCATGCCAACCGACAAGACCACCCACTTCGGCTACAAGGAAGTACCGGAAGACGAAAAAGTCCGGATGGTGGGCGGCGTCTTCCACTCGGTCGCCAGCCGCTACGACCTGATGAACGACCTGATGTCCGGCGGCATCCACCGCATCTGGAAGCGGGTGGCGATCGAGCTCTCGGGCGTTCGCCCCGGCCAGCAGATACTCGATGTTGCGGGCGGCACGGGTGATCTCACCTCGCGCTTCTCGCGCGAGGTGGGGCCCACGGGCAAAGTGGTGCTCTCCGATATCAACTCTTCGATGCTTGGCACGGGGCGGGACCGGCTGCTCGATGAAGGCGTCTGCGGCAATGTCGAGTTCGTGCTCGCGGATGCCGAGGCCCTGCCCTTCCGCGAGAGCAGCTTCGACTGCGTGACCATCGCCTTCGGTCTGCGCAACGTCACACACAAGGAGCAGGCGCTCGCGTCGATGCTGCGCGTGCTCAAACCCGGCGGCAGGCTGCTGGTGCTGGAGTTCTCCAAACCGACCAGCGAATTCCTCGGCAAGCTCTACGACGCCTACTCCTTCGGCGTGATCCCGAAGATCGGGCGCCTGATCGCGGGCGATGAAGACAGTTACCGCTACCTCGCAGAATCCATCCGCATGCACCCGGACCAGGACACGCTGCGCGACATGATGGAAGACGCGGGCTTCGAGCGCTGCGACTACCACAACATGACCGGCGGCATCGTCGCCATCCACCGCGGATTCAGGTCGGCGGCATGAACGCGGAGATCTCTTCGCTGAACACCGCCGCGCTCGCGGGGCTCGAGCGGGCTATCAACGCCGCCCTGTCGATGGACAGCCGCACCCGGGAATCCGTCGGCGCGCTGGCGGGGAAGGCCTTGAAGATCGAGGTGACGGTGCCGGAACTGTGCGCTTTCATCCTGCCGGGGCCCGAGGGCATCCGGCTCGTGGGGCACTTCGAGGCGCGCGCTGACTGCACCGTGAGCGGTGCCACCTCCGATTTCATCGCCCTGCTGCTCGCCGAGGACAAACCCGCCGCGCTGGTGAACGGGAAACTCAAGGTCTCGGGAGACAGCGCACTGCTGCTGGGGCTCGAGAAAGCACTTTCCGCGCTCGATCTCGACTGGGAACAACGCCTCGCCACGCTGGTGGGCGATGTGCCCGCACACCAGGTGGGGCGGTTCGCACGCAGTTCGGCTGAATTCGGCCGCCGTGCACGCGGGAGTTTCGAGCGTCACCTCGAGGAATTCATCCACGAGGAAGCACGGCTCGCGCCGCCGCGCGCCGAGGTCGAGGACTTCTTCGCCGACGTACGCGCGCTCGCCAATCGCGTTGCCCGCCTCGAAGCAGGCATCCGGCGGCTCGGCAGGCGGATGGCGGAACGCCAACCGCGCCCGGGCTCCTGAGGCATACCGCGATGTCGCGCATCGGCCGGCTCTTCCGCATCGCACGCGTGTGCTGGAAGCACCGGCTCGACACCTTCCTCGAACTCGACCGCCTGCAGGGGCCGCTTTCGCTCACGCTGCCCTCGCGCTGGCTGCCACCACCCACGGCGCCGCGGGCCGAGCGTCTGCGCAAGGCGCTGGAAGACCTCGGGCCCATCTTCATCAAGTTCGGGCAATTGCTGTCGACACGGCGCGACCTCGTGCCCGAAGACATCGCCAATGAGCTGAACGCACTGCAGGACCAGGTGGCGCCTTTCGAGCCGGCCAAGGCGCGCGCGATCGTCGAGCGCGCACTGGGCAAGAGCGTCACCGAACTCTTCGGCAGCTTCGAGGCGCAGCCGCTCGCCTCGGCATCGGTGGCACAGGTGCACGCAGCCACGCTGCACGATGGCAGCAACGTGGTGGTGAAGGTGCTGCGTCCGGGCATCGAGCGCACGATCCGGCAGGATCTGGGGCTTCTCTACACGCTCGCACGCGCCATACGACGCTTCCATCCCGACGGCTGGCGTCTGCGCCCCGAAGAAGTCGTGCGTGATTACGAGCAGGTGGTGCTGGACGAACTCGATCTGCAGCGCGAAGCGGCCAACACCTCGCAGTTGCGTCGCAACTTCCAGGACTCCGACCTGCTCTATGTTCCCGAGGTCTACTGGGACTACACGCGGCGTGATGTCTTCGTCATGGAGCGCATCCACGGCATACCTGTCTCGGATGTCGTGCGGCTGCGCGAGGCAGGCGTTGATCTCAAGGAACTGGCGGAGCGCGGCGTGAAGATTTTCTTCACGCAGGTCTTCCGCGACAGCTTCTTCCACGCCGACATGCACCCGGGGAACATTTTCGTCGACCCCACCAACCCGCTCGCGCCGCGCTACATCGGCATCGACTGCGCGATCATGGGCAGCCTGAGCGACTTCGACCAGTACTACCTCGCGCGGAACCTCCTCGCGATCTTCCAGCGCCGTTACCGCGAAGTGGCCGAGTTGCACATCGAATGCGGCTGGGTGCCGCCGGGCACGCGGGTGCAGGATTTCGAGTCGGCCATGCGCGCGACCTGCGAGCCCATCTTCGAGAAACCGCTCGGCGAGATTTCCTTCGGACAGTTGCTGGTATACCTGTTCCAGACCGCGCGGCGCTTCGACATGGAGGTGCAGCCCTCGCTGGTGCTGCTGCAGAAAACCCTGTTGCACATCGAGGGCCTCGGCAGGCAGCTCTATCCGCAACTCGACCTGTGGGCCACCGCCAAGCCCTTCCTCGAGGACTGGTTCGCCGAGCGTTACTCCCCGAAGATGATCCTCGAGAAAATCCAGCGGCGCGCGCCGGGCTGGCTGGAGCAGTTGCCCCAGCGCCCGGAACTGCTCGCGGGGCGACTGGAGACCGTGCTCGGTCGCAGCGCACCCGCGGCGGCACGCCAGTCTCCGCCCCCCGCACCGCGGCGGGATCATCGCAGGGCCTGGGAGCTGGCGATCGCCGTGGGCGGCGTTTTGCTGCTCAACCCGCAGGCCGCAGAGGGCATGGGTCACTGGCATCCGGCGACCTGGATTTTCCTGGCACTCGCCGTTCACGCACTGCTGGCAGGGCGCCGGGATGCGTGAGCTCGGACTGCAACCCAAGGCTTCGGGGACACGGTAATGATCTGCACGGAGCAATCACTCGATCGCGTGAACTGGAACGATCAGGGCCTGGTGCCCGCGATCGCGCAGGATCACGCAACCGGGAAGGTACTGATGCTGGCCTGGATGAACCGCGAGGCCTTGCGCTGCACGATCACGGAACAACGGGCCGTATACTGGTCACGCTCGCGCGGCAGGCTCTGGCGCAAGGGCGAAGAATCGGGTCATGTGCAGCGCCTGCACGACATCCGCCTCGACTGCGATGCAGACGCGATCCTGCTCAGTGTGGAACAAGTGGGCGGCATCGCCTGTCATACGGGTAGGGAGCATTGCTTCTTCCTCCGCCTCGGCGACGGAAACTGGCAAGAAGCAGAGGCGGTCACCAAAGACCCGCGAGCCATCTACGGAGGCGGCAATGTCTGATCTTCTGCAGGCACTGGATGCCGTGATCGCTGAGCGTCGGGGGTCGGGCGATCCCGGTAGTTCCTACGTAGCAGGGCTGTGCTACAAGGGGCTGGATGCCATCCTGAAGAAGATCGCCGAGGAAAGCGGCGAGACGATCATGGCCGCGAAAGATGCGCAGCACGGCGGAGACCCGACGGCAGTGGTGAAAGAGACCGCCGATCTCTGGTTCCACTGTCTGGTGATGCTCTCCTCGCTCGGGCTCGGGTCGGAACAGGTCATGGCCGAACTCGAGCGGCGCTTCGGACTCTCGGGAATCGCGGAAAAATCCGCTCGCGGCGACAGGAATCCATCCACACAAGGCGTCTGAATACAGATGCCATCACACGCACCGGAGAACACCTATGGGCAATCTGGGCATGACGGAGTTGCTCGTCATCCTCGCCATCGTGGTCCTGCTGTTCGGCACCAAGCGGCTCGGCTCGCTCGGATCCGACCTTGGCTCGGCCATCAAGGGCTTCCGCTCATCCATGAAAAGCGATGAGGACAAGGAGAAGCTCACCGCAAAGGAACAGCCCGGCGAGGTGATCGAGGGCACGGCCAAACGCGCTGAAGAGAAGCACTGAGGCGCGGCACGCGTGTTCGATATCGGCTTCTCGGAGCTACTGCTGATCGCGGTGGTGGGGCTTCTGGTGCTCGGTCCCGAGCGCCTTCCCGTCGCCGTGCGCACGACTTCGCTATGGATAGGTCGCCTGCGCAGGCAGTTCACGGAGATCCGTGCCGAGGTTGAGCGCGAGATCGGCGCAGACGAAATCCGCGCGCAACTGCGCAACGAGGAGATCATGGACCAGCTGCGCGAGTCCCGTGAGGTCCTCGAGTCGACCTCGCGCGAGATCAGGCAACCGCTGATGGAGGCCGGGGAGGCCGTACGCGAGAGCAAGGATACGCCCGCGGCATGAGCACCGACCGCGAGATGTCCCTGGTAGAGCACCTTTCGGAGTTGCGAGACCGGCTGCTCCGCGCAGTTGCGGCCGTGTTCGTCGCCTTCCTGCCCTTCGGGTACTTCGCGAACGATGTGTTCGCCTTCGTGTCGGAGCCGTTCCGCGAACTGTTCCCCGACGGCGAGGCGATGATGATCGCCACCGATCCCACATCCCCGGTGTTCACGCCCTTCAAACTCGCCTTCGTGGCAGGCGCCCTCGCGGCGATGCCGTATGTGCTTTACCAGGCATGGGCGTTCATCGCGCCGGGCATGTACCGGCACGAGCGGCGATTCGCTCTGCCCTTGATGGTCTCCAGCGTGGTGCTCTTTTATGCCGGTGTGGCATTCGCCTACTACGTGGTTTGTCCGGTGATTTTCGCCTTCATCGCAGGTACCACGCCCGAGGGCGTGAAGATGATGCCCGACATCATGCGCTACCTCGATTTCGTGCTGGCGATGATGTTCGCCTTCGGCTTTGCCTTCGAGATCCCGGTTGCCACGGTGCTGCTGGTGTGGGCGGGCATCACGACGCCGGCGTCCCTGGTGGAGAAACGCCCCTACCTCGTCGTCGGATGCTTCGTGATCGGAGCGGTGCTGACACCGCCGGATGTGGTGTCGCAGACACTGCTGGCCTTGCCGATGTGGATTCTCTTCGAGGCTGGCGTGGTTGCCAGTCGCCTGCTGATCGAGCGCCCGACCCCCACAATCGGGCCGGAGTGAACTTTCAGGTTTCCAGCAGGAAGGTCACGGGCCCGTCGTTCAGCAGACTCACCTGCATGTCCGCGCCGAACACCCCGCAACCGACATCTGCGTGCTCGGCACGCAGGCCGAGAACGATGCGTTCGAAAAGCAGACGTGCGAGCACAGGCTCTGCTGCACTCGTGAAGCTGGGGCGCAAACCGCGCGAGGTGTCTGCAGCCAGCGTGAATTGCGATACGGCCAGCACTCCGCCACCCGCCTGGCGCACATCGAGATTCATGCGCCCGCGTTCGTCGGGAAACACGCGATAGGCCAACAGCCTCGCCACCATGGCGTCGGCGCGCTCTGCGTTATCGCCCTGCTGCACGGCAACGAAGGCAAGCAGCCCGGGCCCGATGCTCCCTACTACCTTTCCTTCAACCTCGACCGAGGCATGGCGCACCCTCTGGATGAGCGCACGCACGAGCAGCGCCCGCCCTCAGTCCGCGTCTTTCTGCCGCTCTGCGCGGCGGCGATCGGGTTCCTTGAGGAAACGCTTGCGCACGCGGATGTTCTGCGGCGTTACCTCGACCAGTTCGTCGTCTTCGATGAACTCCAGCGCCTGCTCGAGCGACATCCGGATCGGCGGCGTGAGCAGGATGTTCTCGTCCGAACCTGCGGCGCGGATGTTGGTGAGCTGTTTGGCTTTGGTCGGGTTGACGGTGAGGTCGTTGTCACGGCTGTGCAGACCGATGATCTGCCCCTCGTAGACCTCCACGTTGGCGCCGATGCACAAGCGCCCGCGCTCCTGCAGGTTGAAGAGCGCATAGCCGAGGGCCTTGCCGGTCACCATCGACACCAGCACGCCATTGATGCGGGCGGCGAACTCTCCGGCCTTGAGCGGGCCGTAGTGGTCGAAGATGTGCGTCAGGACACCGGTGCCCGAGGTCATGGTAAGGAACTGGCTGCGGAAACCGATGATCCCGCGCGAAGGAATCAGGTACTCGAGCCGCACGCGGCCCTTGCCGTCCGGCACCATGTCGCGCAGTTCACCGCGACGGCGGCCGAGCTCTTCCATGACGCCGCCCTGGTGGCCTTCCTCGCAGTCGACGAGGAGCATCTCGTAGGGCTCGTGCACGACGCCGTCGATCTCGCGGCGGATGACTTCCGGACGCGAGACGCCCAGTTCATAGCCCTCGCGGCGCATCTTCTCGATCAACACCGAGAGGTGCAGTTCGCCGCGGCCAGACACGACAAAGCGATCAGGCGTGCTGCCTTCCTGCACGCGCAACGCGACATCGTGCAGAAGCTCCCGGTCCAGACGGTCGCGGATGTTGCGGCTGGTGACGAATTGCCCCTCGCGGCCAGCGAAAGGCGAGTCGTTCACCTGGAAGGTCATGCTCACTGTCGGCTGGTCGACGTGCAGCGGCGGCAGGGGCTCGGGCGCATCCGGCGCGCACAGCGTGGCCGAGATCTTGAGACCATCGATGCCGGTGACGCTGATGATGTCGCCAGCCTCCCCTTGCGGCACTTCCTGCTTCTCCAGGCCGAGGTGGCCAAGCACCGACAGGATGCGCGCGTTGCGCTTGGCACCGTCGGCATCGATGACAGCGACCTGCATACCCGGGCGGACGGTGCCGCGGGTGATGCGGCCTACGCCGATCACGCCCACGTAGTTGGAGTAGTCGAGGGCGCAGATCTGCATCTGGAACGGGCCGTCCGGATCAGCTGGCGGCGGCGGCACGCGATCGACGATCAGTTGCAGCAGCGGCGCCATGTCCTCGGCCATCTGGTCGGGCTCGGGGCCGGCGATGCCGTTCAGCGCCGAGGCGTACATCACGGGGAAGTCGAGTTGGGTCTCGGTGGCACCGAGACGGTCGAAGAGATCGAAAACCTGATCGACGACCCAGTGGGGCCGGGCACCCGGACGGTCGACCTTGTTCACCACCACGATGGGGTTCAGGCCGGCCTCGAAGGCCTTGCGTGTCACGAAGCGCGTCTGGGGCATCGGGCCGTCCACAGCGTCGACCAGCAGCAGCACACTGTCGACCATCGAGAGGATGCGCTCCACCTCGCCGCCGAAGTCGGCGTGGCCGGGAGTATCGACGATGTTGATGCGGTAGCCGTTCCAGTCGATCGCGGTGTTCTTCGCGAGGATGGTGATGCCGCGCTCACGCTCCTGATCGTTGGAGTCCATGATGCGCTCCTTGCCCGCGTCTCGGCGGGAGAGGGTTCCGCATTGCTGGAAGAGCCGGTCGACCAGCGTGGTCTTGCCGTGGTCGACGTGGGCGATAATCGCGATGTTGCGCAAACGTTCCCGCACAGGAACCTCGAGGGGCGTGTTGGAGGGGAGGGCCCCGCAAAACGGGGCCGCGCATTCTATGTCCACAATCCGCCCGGCCGGCCGTGTCGATAGGGCGGATTTCTCACATCGTCTGCACGCGCAATCGTCAGAAACACAGATTGGCACTTTTTTGGTGCATCACGCACCAAATCAATGCACAAGAGCGCTGCCGCGGGAGATGCGCATGCAGGAACTCGCTGTTCTAGCAGGCAATTCTCTTTTGCTTCCGTGGCATATATATTGCTGCCCGGCATCTCACTGGTATCAGGGGTCTGCTGAACAGATCCCCCGCCGTAGTTTCCAAACCCGGGCCCACCGCCCTTTCGTTCCCCTGGAGGACATCATGTCGGAGCAGACCCTCAAGTTGATCAAGGAAAACAGCGTGAAGTGGGTTGACCTCCGCTTTACCGACACCAAGGGCAAGGAGCAGCACGTCACCATCCCGTCGTCGGAAGTCAACGCTGGCTTCTTCGAGGACGGCAAGATGTTCGATGGCTCGTCCATCGCCGGCTGGAAGGCGATCAACGCCTCCGACATGCTCCTGATGCCCGATGACAGCACCGCGGTACTCGACCCCTTCTTCGACGAGACCGCCGTCATCCTGCGCTGCAACATCCTCGAGCCCGACACCAAGCAGGGCTACAACCGTGACCCGCGCTCCATCGCGGCACGCGCCGAGGAGTACATGCGCTCCACCGGCATCGCCGACAGCGCCCTCTTCGGGCCCGAGCCCGAATTCTTCGTCTTCGACGACGTGAAGTGGCACGCCGACATCAGCGGTGCGATGTACCAGATCTTCTCCGAAGAAGCGGCTTGGGCCTCCAAGCACAACTTCGATGAAGGCAACGTGGGCCACCGTCCGGGCGTGAAAGGCGGTTACTTCCCCGTTCCGCCGGTCGACTCGCTCCACGACCTGCGCGCTGCCATGTGCAACGCGATGGAAAAGATGGGCCTCGCCATCGAGGTGCACCACCACGAAGTGGGCACGGCAGGCCAGTGCGAGATCGGCGTGGGTCCCGCGTCCATCGTCCAGAAAGCAGACCAGGTCCAGATCCTGAAGTACTGCGTGCACAACGTCGCGCACGCTTACGGCAAGACGGCGACCTTCATGCCGAAGCCTCTGGTAGGCGACAACGGCTCGGGCATGCACGTGCACCTCTCCTTCTCGAAAGACGGCAAGAACCTGATGGCCGGTGACGGCTACGCGGGCTTGAGCGATACCGCGCTCTGGGTGATCGGCGGCATCATCAAGCATGCCCGCGCAATCAACGCTTTCACCAACCCGGGCACGAACTCCTACAAGCGTCTGGTGCCCGGCTATGAAGCGCCGGTGATGCTGGCTTACTCGGCCAAGAACCGTTCCGCTTCGCTGCGCATCCCGGCGGTCTCCAGCCCGAAGGCGCGCCGCGTCGAGATCCGCTTCCCCGACCCGAGCGCGAACCCCTACCTGGGTTTCGCAGCCCTGATGATGGCTGGCCTCGACGGCATCCAGAACCGCATCCACCCCGGCGATGCGCTCGACAAGAACCTCTACGACCTGCCGCCCGAAGAAGCAGCACAGGTGCCGACCGTCTGCGGCAGCCTGGACATGGCACTCGCTGCACTCGATTCGGACCGCGCCTTCCTCACGGCCGGCGGCGTGTTCGACGATGACATGATCGACGCCTACATCACGCTGAAGCAGGAAGAGATCGACCGTCTGCGCATGACCACGCACCCCGTCGAGTTCGACATGTACTACAGCTGCTGATCCGTCCGCACGAGCGGGCCCAAGCCCGCATCTCCGAAAGGAGGTGCGGGTTTTTTTTCGGCTCGCTGGCCGCATCGGGAACGTGCGGGGTATAAAGACTCCGGGCTCATGGTCACGACAGGAGCGACGATGCCACGCATCCCGGGAATTGCCCTGTTCGCTCTCATCTCGGCGGCGCATACCGGCACGGCCGTGCACGCGGATATCTACAAGACCGTCGACAAGGACGGGAAAGTGGTGTTCTCCGATCAGCCTGCGGGCAATGCGGAGCCCGTCCGGCTCGGGCCGACGAATTCAATGCAGGCACCGACGGGCGCCAGAGCGCAGGAAGACGGCGCTCCCGCCGATGAAGATGCCGCCCCCTTGTATGAATCCCTCGACATCACCTCGCCTGCAGACGGCGGTACGGTCAACAATCCCGCCGGCAACGTGCTGGTGCTCTTCCAGCTGTCGCCGGAGCTACGGGAGGGGCACAGCACCCGCCTGCTGATCGACGGCACGCCGGGCGGCATGCCGGCCGAGGGTGGCTTGCTCGCTCCGGGCAACGCGCGCGGGGAGCACCGGCTCGAGGTGCAGGTAGTTGACGCGGCAGGCGTCGTTCTCCGGACGTCCGCGCCAGTACACATCACCGTGTTCAGAAGCCCCATCCGCGACAAACCGGGTCGCCCGCGCAACCACTGAGGCATCAGGCGGCTACATGCCTGGCCGACGCAGCGCACCAATCTGGTGCGTATAATCCGCGCGTCTGTACCAACACGGCTCTAATCCACTGTTTTCAGGGGCCACGGTTGATGGCTCGGATATTGCTGACCTGCCTCAACCCCAAGCACCGCCACGGGAGCGGGTTCGCCATGCCTCCGGAGATGTTCCATACCCGGCTGCTCGACAACCTGACGACCGCCATCCTGCTGGTCGATGCGGGCATGCGCGTCATCTACCTGAACCCGGCCGCGGAGGGTCTGCTGGAATTGAGCAGTGCCCGAATCGTGGGAGAAGAGATCGAGCGTGTGCTGCAGGAAGACAGCGACACCGCGGCCTCGCTCCAGCGGGTGCTCGAAACCGGAGTGGGCTTCACCAAACGCCAGGCGACGCTGCACCTGGGCGTCGGCAAGGAAATGACGGTCGACTACGTCGTCACGCCCGTCACGCTGGAAAGCGAGGCACTGATCATCGAGATCCAGCCGCTCGACCGTCTGATGCGCATCAGCCGGGAGGAAGCGATCCTCTCGGCCCAGCACCTGTCGCAACTGCTGGTGCGCAGCCTTGCCCACGAGATCAAGAACCCGCTCGGCGGGCTTCGGGGGGCGGCGCAATTGCTGGCCCGCGAACTCGCATCGGAGCAGCTGACCGACTACACCAACGTGATCATCGAGGAAGCCGACCGGCTGCGGAACCTCGTCGATCGCCTTCTGAGCGCACCGCGGCGCATCACCCGCGAACCCGTGAACATCCACGAAGTCCTCGAGCGCGTGCGGCATCTGGTCGAGGCGGAGAGCGACGGGGGACTGCTGATACACCGCGACTACGACCCGAGCATTCCCGAGATCATCGGCGACCGCGAACAGCTGATCCAGGCAGTGCTCAACATCTCCCGCAATGCACGGCAAGCGCTCGGCGCACTTCCCGCCGGGGTGACCCCCGAAATCCGCTTCCGCACACGCACGCAGCGGCAATTCACCATCGGCAACCAGCGCCACCGGCTGGCCTGCCAGATCGACATCACGGACAACGGACCCGGCGTTCCCCCCGAACTGCTGGACACCCTCTTCGTTCCCATGATCAGCGGACGCGCGGACGGCACCGGGCTCGGGCTCACCATCGCGCAGTCCATCGTCAACCAGCACCACGGCCTGATCGAGTGCAAGTCGCGCCCGGGCATGACCGTGTTCTCGATGCTGATACCACTGGAGAAATCCGATGACTGAAGGCACGCGGGTCTGGATCGTCGACGACGACCGCTCCATCCGCTGGGTACTCGAGAAAGCGTTGAGCAGCGCCGGTATTGCCGCCAGCAGCTTCCCTGACGCCGACACGATGCTTCGCAAGCTGCGCAGCGATGTGCCCGACGCGATCATCAGCGACATCCGCATGCCGGGCACGGACGGACTGCAGATGCTTGCGCGGCTGCGAGGCTCGCACCCGGACCTGCCGGTGATCATCACCACGGCGCACTCCGATCTGGACAGCGCCGTGGCGTCCTACCAGGGCGGCGCCTTCGAGTACCTTCCGAAGCCCTTCGACATCGACGAAGTAGTCACAGTGACCAAACGGGCACTGGCGCACCGGCGCGACCGCCAGCAGGAGTCCGCCGCAGAGGAAGCCGCAGGACCGACCGAGATCATCGGTGAAGCACCTGCGATGCAGGAGGTCTTCCGCGCCATCGGGAGGCTCTCGCACTCGCTGATCACGGTACTCATCAACGGCGAATCGGGCACGGGCAAGGAACTGGTGGCGCACGCACTGCACCGTCACAGCCCGCGCGCGAACGGGCCGTTCATCGCACTCAACATGGCGGCCATCCCCAAAGACCTGATGGAGTCAGAACTCTTCGGTCACGAGAAAGGCGCGTTCACCGGCGCACAGTCACAACGTCGCGGCCGCTTCGAACAGGCGGACGGAGGCACGCTGTTCCTCGACGAAATCGGCGACATGCCGCCAGACACCCAGACCAGACTGCTGCGCGTGCTGGCAGACAGCGAGTTCTACCGGGTGGGCGGGCACACCAGCGTGCACGTGAGCGTGCGGATCATCGCCGCCACCCACCAGAACCTCGAGCAACTGGTGCGCGACGGACGCTTCCGGGAAGACCTCTACCATCGCCTGAACGTCATCCGCATCCACTTGCCCGGGCTTCGTGAACGGCGCGAGGACATTCCGCGTTTGGCGCGGCATTTCCTTGCCCGTGCCGCCGAGGAACTCGGTGGTGAAACCAAAGTGCTGCTCCCCGAGACCGAGACCTACATCAGCACCTTGCAGTGGCCGGGCAACGTACGGCAACTCGAGAACGTCTGCCGCTGGCTCACCGTGATGGCGGCGGGCCGTGAAGTCCATGTGGCGGACCTTCCGCCCGAATTGCTGGCGAGTGGCCCGGTGACCACGACCTCGGGGGACTGGGTGGCAGAACTGCGCGCGTGGGCTGACGCAGAGGTGCGGCGCGGGACACCGCGACTGCTGGACACAGCCATGCCGCGCTTCGAGACCGCGATGATCGAGGTGGCGCTGGCGCACACACGGGGACGCCGTGGCGAGGCAGCGGAGTTGCTGGGATGGGGACGCAACACGCTGACACGCAAGATCAAGGAACTGGAACTGGAAGACCTTGCCGAGGACACGGATTCCAACGCGGCCTGACCCATGTTCCATGTGATGCTGTTCCAGCCGGAAATCCCGCCCAACACCGGCAACGTGATCCGGCTGTGCGCGAACACCGGCGCCAGCCTGCACCTGATCGAGCCCCTGGGTTTCAGCATGGACGACGCTAAACTGCGCCGGGCCGGGCTCGACTACCACGAGTGGGCCCGCGTGCAGATCTGGCCGACGCTGGAGGCGTGCGTGACCGGATGCGGCTCCAAGCGCCTCTTCGCCCTCAGCACGCGCGCGACACGGCGCTACGATACGGCGGGCTTTGAGGAGGGTGATGCCTTTCTTTTCGGCCCCGAAACCCGCGGGCTTCCGCAGGATGTGCTCGACGCACTGCCCGACGGACAAAAGCTCCGCCTGCCCATGCGCCCGGGCGGCAGGAGCCTGAACCTCTCGAACAGCGTGGCAGTGATGGTCTATGAAGCCTGGCGGCAGCAAGGCTTCGAGGGCGATGCCTTGGCACCGCCCCCGTGATCCTCAGTGGGCTGCGGGGGTTTGCGCGGCCTGCTGTTCCTGCTGCTGACGCATGGCCTGCACGTAGAGCGCGTCAAAGTTGACCGGCGCGAGCATGAGGGGAGGGAAGGAGCCGCGCACGACCAGCGCATCGATGGCTTCGCGCGCGTAGGGAAACAGGATGCTCGGGCACACGGTGGCCAGCACCTGACGCAGTTGGGCCTCGGGAATGCCCGCGACGAAGAAGATGCCGCCCTGCTGGACTTCGACGATGAACGCCGTCTTGTCTTCCTGCGTGGCCGTGATCGAGAGCGTGAGCACGACTTCGAAGTTCTGCTCGTCGATGCGGTTCTGCCGGGTGTTCATCTCGAGGTTTACCTTCGGCTTCCACTGCTGGCGGAAAACGTCGATGCCCTGCGGGGTCTCGAAGGAGATGTCCTTGACGTAGATGCGCTGCAGCGCGAATTGCTGCTGCTCCTGCTGCTGGTTGGTCTCGTCGGCCATGTTGCGGTCCTCTGCTGTGGTCCTGTCGTCACGAAGCGCCGGCGCGGGAGCCCTGTTCCGGGTTCCCGAGCAGCGGCATCAGTTGTCCCCTGGCGTGCAGGGCGTTCACATCGTCGAAACCGCCCACGTGGCGGTCAGCTATCCAGATCTGCGGCACCGTATGCCTGCCCGAGCGGCGCTCGATCTCTGCGCGCAGGGCCGGGTCGGCGCCCACGTCGGTGTCTTCATAGGAAACACCGAGCGAGTCGAAAAGCCTGCGCGCAGCGATGCAGTACGGGCACCAGCGCGTGGTGTACATCCGCACCGCGGGGGACACTTCAGCCCCTCACCGTGGGCAGCTGCGCGGACTGCCACTCGAGCATGCCGCCGCCGAGCTTGAAGACTCGCTGAAAGCCTTTCTCGCGGAGCGTCTTGGCCACGGCGCCCGAGTGATGCCCCATCTTGCACACCACGATCACCGGCCGCTCGCGGTAGCGCTCGAGTTCGGAGATGCGCTCCGAGAGCTTGGCGAAAGGCATATGGACGCTGTCGATGATATGGCCTGCGCGGTACTCGTTTGCATCCCGGAGGTCGAGGACCACCGCGTCATCCCGGTTGACCATGGCAGAGAGCTGCACCGGTGACACGGATGGCGCGCCGCGGCGCTTCTCGTGCGCCAGCAGCATGGCAATCAATACAGCCGCAGCGGTGAAGAAATACCACTTGGCCACGACGAACTGTAGGAAGAGTTCCATGCGCTTACCCGGGACGGCTGCCAGGAGGCACCTGGGTGGCGCTCCGCGCGAAAGGCCGCGAGTATACACGCGGCTTCCGGGCTGACCAATCGGCCCGCTGGTGCCTGCCAGAGGCTTCATGCAAACTGCCGTCACGACTCCCTACGGACGGCGCGGCACGCGCGCGACACATCCATACATGCTTGCGCACACATCCGGAAACCGAATCCTTTCGAACGGCTTTGCAGGCCTCGCACTCGTCGTGGCAATCGGGCTCGCAACCGCCGCGCGCGCGGAAGAACCCGCCCCGGCAACAAGCCCGGAAAACAGCACCGCGGCAGCGGAACCGCCCGAGGGCGTGCTTCCCCTGCAGGACCTGCGGATCTTCGCCGAGGTGTTCAACCAGATCAGATCAGCCTATGTCGAGAAGGTGGACGACCGCACCCTTCTGGAGAACGCCATCAAGGGCATGCTGAACGGGCTAGACCCGCACTCGGCCTACCTCGACAAGGAGTCCTTCACTGAACTGCGCGAGAGCACCACGGGCGAGTTCGGCGGCGTGGGCCTGGAGGTGGGCGCCGAGCAGGACGGCTTCGTCCGGGTCATCACGCCCATCGACGATACTCCCGCCAAGGCCGCCGGCATGGAGAGCGGCGACATCATCATCAAGATCGACGGCAAATCGGTGAAAGGGCTGGGTCTCAACCAGGCCGTCGAGATGATGCGCGGCCCCAAGGGCTCGAAAATCATCCTGACCGTCGTACGGGAGGGCACCCAGGGCCCCTTCGATGTCACTCTGGTGCGGGACGTGATCCGGGTGCGCAGTGTCAGGCAGCGCATCCTTGACCCGGGTCTTGGCTACATGCGCATCGCGCAGTTCCAGAGCGAGACAGGCAAGGACTTCGTGAAAGCACTCGATGCGCTCACTGCGGAGAACAAGGCCCCGTTGACCGGGCTGGTACTGGATCTGCGCAACAACCCCGGCGGCGTACTGCAGGCCTCGGTCGAAGTGGCAGATGCGTTCCTCGAAGAAGGGCTGGTGGTCTACACCGAGGGCCGCATCGAGAACGCCAGTGCACGCTTCAGCGCGAAACCGGGGGATCTCTTCGACGGCGTGCCTGTGGTGGTCCTGATCAACGGCGGCACGGCCTCGGCGAGCGAAATCGTTGCCGGCGCCCTGCAGGATCACAAGCGTGCGGTAGTGGTGGGCACGGACAGTTTCGGCAAGGGTTCGGTGCAAACCGTGCTGCCGCTGGCAGAGGATCGGGCGATCAAGCTCACGACGGCGCGCTACTTCACGCCATCCGGCCGCTCCATCCAGGCCCAGGGCATCAAGCCGGACATCGTCGTCGAGCGGGCGACACTTACCCCCTTGAAGCCGGGTCCTGTCGTGACAGAGGCAGACCTGGACGGGCACCTCAGCAACACCAACGGCAAGACCGAGAACGGCAGCAAGCAGCGCGCGGGCGCGAAGGCGAACACCCTGCGCGAACAGGACTACCAGTTGTACGAAGCCCTCAACCTGCTGCGGGCGATGGTGCTGGGGGCCACCCAGCGCACGGGTAGTTCCCCCCTCTCGTCCGATGCATGAGCAGACGGTCGAAGGTAATAATTGACAAACTGCGGCAGCCCGTTAGATTCTTGGAGCACGTATTCGGTGCTGGTATACACTTTCTTGCACCACGACAAATCAGCGCGGCAAACGCACATGCAAACCGCCCGGGTAGAGATGACGATGTCTGACAGGCGTAACGGCGAACTCGGTGCGGTCCCCATGCGGACAGACCGTTTTTTTGCTGTTAACAGCGCTTGGTATTTCGCGACCCGGGAAGGCGCCTCGATCGGCCCCTTCGAGTCCAAGTACGACGCTCAGAACGGCTTGACCGACTTCATCGATTTCATCCAGCTGGCAGAACCGCGCGTCCTTTCCAGCTTTTACTCGAACCTCAGCCCGGACTGATATCCGGGCCTCCGCCTACAACCTGACTTCGATCCCCGCCGCCGCCATGCAGGCCTTGGCCTCGGCGATGGTGTACTCCCCGAAATGGAAGATGCTGGCAGCCAGAACCGCGTCAGCGTGACCGTCCAGCACACCGTCTACCAGATGCTGCAAGGTTCCAACGCCGCCTGAGGCGATCACAGGAACCGTCACCCGCTCGCTCACAGCCCGCGTGAGAGCTATGTCGAAGCCGTCTCTGGTGCCGTCTCGATCCATGCTGGTGAGGAGTATCTCGCCAGCACCGTAGCCCACCATCCTCTCCGCCCAGTCGAGGGCATCTATGCCCGTGCCACGGCGGCCGCCATGCGTGAAGATTTCCCAGCTCAGCGGCTCGCCCGCCGCACTCACACGCTTGGCATCTATTGCAAGCACGATGCACTGCGTGCCGAAGCGTTCTGCCGCCTCGCGCACGAACTCCGGCCTCAGGATGGCGGCGCTGTTGATAGAGACCTTGTCGGCGCCGGCGTTGAGCAGGTTGCGGATGTCGGCCAGCTCCCGGACGCCGCCACCCACGGTGAGCGGGATGAACACCTCGCTCGCCATGCGCTCGACCGTGCGCAGCGTGGTGTCGCGGCCTTCGTGGCTGGCGGTGATGTCGAGGAAGGTGATCTCGTCGGCGCCCTGCTCGTTGTAACGCCGCGCGATCTCGACCGGATCGCCTGCATCGCGGATATCCACGAAGCGCACGCCCTTAACGACGCGGCCCTTGTCGACGTCGAGGCAGGGAATGATCCGCTTGGCGAGCCCCATCTCAGCCTCCGGGCGCCTGATCGCACCAGGCCTGAGCTGCGCGCAGATCCAGCGTGCCCTCGTAAATCGCACGGCCCGTGATGGCGCCGCAGATGCCCGTCTTCTCGATGGCGGCAAGGGCTTGCACATCGGCAAGCGT
>CAIXOY010000372.1 GCA_903921135.1 uncultured Gammaproteobacteria bacterium | reverse complement strand
CGACCCGGAGCGCCGGGCCATCTGCGGCATCAGCTCGGGCGGAATCTGTGCGTTCACAGTCGCGTGGGAGAAACCGGACTCGTTCCGCAAGGTGCTGAGCCATGTGGGGAGCTTCACCAACATTCGCGGCGGGCATGCCTACCACGCGATGATCCGCAAGACACCGAACAAGCCGCTGCGGGTCTACCTGCAGGACGGCTCGGGCGATCTCGACAACGAGCACGGAGCCATCTTCCAGCGCAATCGGGCCCTCGGGGAATCGCAGGGTATCGGTGAGGATGCGCATATCGACAATCTCGGTGGAGCTGTGACAAGCATCGACCCCGACACACGGGCCAAAAACCTTTCCAAAGACAGGTAACAGGCGCTCAAGGTGCCACCATAGTGCCCGCGAAACCACCGCACGGGGTTGCCACATGCGGCACAAGCCGATCGTCGTATCGGAGAGAACACTCGCACGCACTCGTCATTTCGAGGTGGAGGAACGCGTACTCCGCTTCCGTGATGGCGCGGAACTCCGCGCCGAGCGACTGCGGGATGGCGGGCACCGCGCCGTTGCCGTGGTGGCAATGCTGGACGAAGATCGCGTGATTCTGGTCGATGAGTACTCTGCGGGTGTCCACGCCTATTCCCTGGGCCTTCCGATGGGTGGCGTAGGCCCGCAAGAGAGCGTCGAGGATGCCGCAAGGCGCGAATTATCCGAGGAAACAGGCTACACCGCCGCGCACGTTGTGCAGCTGCAGACGCTCCGGGTGGTGCCCTCGCACCTCGAACATTCGGTGTCCGTGTGCGTGGCCACGGGTCTCAGCCCGGCCGATGCGGCCGGGGACGAACACGAGGCCCCAACGATCCACAGTTACCCGCTCTCGCGACTGTTCGACCTGGTCGTCAGCGGGGATCTCGTAGAAGCACGCAGCATCGCCGCGCTCGCACTTGCCCGTGACTGGCTGCGACAGGCTGGACCCGCCTGACCAAAGACAGGTTATTTGCGGGTTGTGCCAGTCCTAGTGTCAGCAAGGGATGCTGGTGCAAACCGCCCCGGCATCGATCAGACACAACTCAAAGACACAGGTATCGGGAACCATGAAAACGCAGAAGACGAAGGCTCTGTGGCTGGCGATGGTCGCGCCGCTCTTCGGCACGCCCGTATGGGCACAGGGACTCACAGACGAGGTCATCGTCACCGCACGCAAGCGCGCGGAAAATATCCAGGACGTGCCAATCGCCGTGACCGCATTCGATGCCTCACAGATGGAACGCCTCGACGTGCAGAGCTCGATGGGGCTGTCGACACGGGTCCCCAACCTGCTCGCTCCGCGCAATACGGTTTCGTTCAGCGCACCGCAGTTCTTCATGCGCGGTGCGGGCCGGGCGGAGAACAACTGGAACTACGAGAACGCGGTTGCCGTCTTCATCGACGAGGTGTACCTGCAGTCCACGGCGGGCGCGTACATCGACATGATGGATATCGAATCCGTCGAGGTACTGCGCGGACCTCAGGGCACACTCTACGGCCGTAACGCCACGACCGGCGCCATCAGCTTCCGGACACGCAAGCCGGAACTGGACCACACACGTTTCATGGCTGACGCAACCGTTGGCAGCAACGGCCGCATGGACGGCAAAGTCAGCGTCAGCACGCCAATCGTCGAGAACGAACTCGGCATCAAACTGGATGCTTTCCGGACCAGCAACGACGGTTACGCCACGCTGGTCAGCCCCGCTGGCGCGAAGGAAGACGATGACTTCGCGGAGCAGGAGCACCGGGGTGCACGCCTCGCCGTTCTCTGGGAACCTGAAGACGGACAGTCCTACCAACTGGCGATCGACGGTTCCAAACAGGACAACGGGACCAACCTCATCACGCCGATCCTGCCCTCGGACCCAATGAATTTCCTGTCCAAGACGGGGAACTCGGACTGGGCTCCACTCTACGGACCGAGTCTGGGTACTGCGGAACCGCTGCTGAACGGCGGCGGAGCGAAATTCGACGGACTGAACGCGGTGTTCAAGGCCGTCGTGGACACCTCTCTCGGCACCTTCAAATCGATCACGGGCTGGCGTGAGTACGATGACACCTACCGCGCGCAGTTGGGCAGTTTTCCGTTTCCGCTGCAGGTAGCGCCCGGGGCAAGCATCTGGACCTTCGTCGACAGCGACAACGACTTCGAGCAGTTCACGCAGGAGTTCCAGTTCGCCGGCAAGATCGGCGAGGAGCTCGATTACGTCGCCGGCCTCTATTACTTCCACAATCAGTGGGACCAGATGCAGTACGTGGGTGCGCTTCTCCCCATCGAGTTCTCGCCTGTCTGCTGCTTTCCGGGCCAGACGCAGAAGTTCGGTGGCGCATGGAACGACACTGCGCAGGAGACCGAGAGCTATGCGGTATACGTCGATGGCAGCTATGCCTTGACGGAGTCCCTCGAACTCATCTTCGGCGCACGCCAGACATGGGACAGCAAGAAGGTCGATTACCTGAGCTACTTCGAGGATCAGCGCACCGTGATCCCCGGATTCCCGGTCAACCCGGACAAGGAGTGGGACGAGTTCACTCCCAAGGTTGGCCTCGACTGGCACGTCACGGACGGTGTTTTGCTTTACGCCACCTACACGAAAGGCTTCAAGGCCGGCGCACTGGAAGGCGCGCGCGCCACGGATCCCGCTTTCGCCTCCAACTGGCTGGCCCCGGAAATCGTCGACACCTATGAGGCAGGTGTGAAAGCGCAGTGGATGGACGGTCGGGTGACGACAAACCTGACCATCTTCACCAGCGATTACAAAGACAAGGTCGACCTGATCACGCCGCAAGCGGCGGCGGTGGCAGATGTCGATATGAAGGGCCTTGAACTCGATTTCAGCTGGACGCCCGTGGACAGCCTCACGCTCTTCGGCAATCTGGGGTTGCTCGACGCCGAGTACAAGAGCGCGGATCCGGACCACCCCATCTTCGAGGGCTACGGTATACCGGGTAATGCACCCGGTCTGGACGCACACCCCGTCGCGGCGCCGGAGTACACCTTCCTCGTCGGCGCGAACTGGTCGATGCCCGTAGGCGATGTGGGAACCCTGGAATTGCAGGTGAACCTGAGCGGCGTGGATGACCACTACAGCGGGCTCGGCGTGGGCAACTTCGACAGCGAAATCGTCGAAGGCTATGAGTTGCTGGGCGCAAACCTGAGCTTCCGCAGCGCGAGCGACACATGGAGCGTCACGCTGGGCGGCGAGAACCTCACGGACGAGGAGTACTGGGCCACGACGATGTTCGGCTTCATCCCGGGACGCACCTACGGAGACGGGTCCACCTGGTACCTGCGCTTGCGCTACGACACCAACTGAGTCCCGAACAGCGAGACATGGGCGGCAAGCCACTGGCGGTGGTGAGTGGCGGATCTTCAGGCATAGGATCCGCCATCGCCATGCGGCTGTTTGCCGACGGCTACCGGGTGGCCGTGGCCGATCTGAGTCCGCCCACCCGGGACATTTCGGCTGGCACCTTCCTCGATCTGCCGGGCTGCGACATCAGTGACGCTGATGCGACCCTGCGCTGGTGTGCAGGCCTTGAGAGCGGCAACGGCCCCGTCTCCGTGCTTGTGCACAGCGCCGGGATTTATCCTGGCATGCCTTTCATGGAGGTGGATCCCACCACGTGGCGCAGGATCATGGGCGTGAACCTCGATGGGTTCTTCCATCTGACACGTGCGCTGCTGCCCGGAATGATCTCGACGGGCGGCGGGCGCATCATCGGCATCGCATCCAACACCTTCTTCGACGGTACGCCGGGACTCGTGCCTTATGTCGCGAGCAAGGGTGCCGTGATCGGCATGGTGCGCTCCCTGGCATCGGAACTCGGGCCCACGGGAATCACTGTCAACGCGATCGCTCCGAGCATCACGGACACTCCCAGCACACGCGCAATCTTCGACGACGCGGCCTTTGCGACGCTCGTGGCGAAACAGGCCATACCCCGGCTGGCAGTACCCAGGGACTATGCGGGTGTCGCAAGTTTCCTGGCATCAGAGGATGCGAGTTTCATCACCGGCCAAACACTCATCGTCGACGGGGGCTGGACTCACGCCTGACACCTGCCGTGACGGGACAGGTGCCCCTGAGACGCTCCCTCGCAAGGGAGCTCAACTCGCAGAACCGAACATCATCCCCGACAACCCGTAGGAATGCCCCGCCACATAGCCGCCGTCCACCGGCAGCGCCACGCCACTCACGAAGGACGCATCCTCCGAGACCAGGAAAAACGCAGCACCTGCAATCTCCTCCGGGCGGCCAAAGCGCCCTAGCTTGTGCTGTTCGCGGATCTCGCTCGCCATCGGGAGCGGCGCAATCACGGACTGGAACATCGGCGTGTCGATGAAGCCGGGGCAGATCGTGTTGGCGCGTATGCCCGCGCGGCCGTAGTCACAGGCCATGTTCTTGGTGAGCAGCACTACCGCGCCCTTGGCCGCGTTGTAACTGCTGCCGCCTTCGCAGCCCTCGAGGCCCTCCACGCTCGCGATGGTGACGATGGCCCCGCTGCGCTGCGCGATCATCGCGGGCAGAACAGCCTTGCAACTAATGAAGGTGCCCGTGATGTTCACGTCCTGCACGCGCTGCCACTCCGCCAGATCGAGCATGTGCACGAAACCGCCGCCCGCCACACCCGCGGCCGTGACAAGCGCATCGATGCGTCCGTGCCGCGCGAGGATGTCAGCCGCCACCGCCTGCTGCGCGGCCTCGTCACGCACGTCCATCACATGGAAGTCCGCAGCGGGCGCGGCGCGGGTGGCCTCTGCCCAGGCATCGGTTTCGTTCAGGTCGGCGCCCACAACGACGGCGCCCTCGTCGGCGAAGCGCCGCGCGCACGCAAGGCCGATGCCGGAGGCCGCGCCGGTGACGTAGATGACCTTGCCATTCAGTCGCGGGGACATGGGGTTCTCCTGTGCTTCGGGATGTTGTGCGGTGGTAGGCGGATCAGTGCGCTGCATTACGCAGGCGGTAGGCCACGCGCGCTGTGTCTTCAGGGCGCGAGACGCCGCCCATCTGCTTGCGCGAGGGCTGCATCGCCGCGAAGCAGGGCGAAAGCTCGAAGCGTTCCAGCAGCCGCGACACCACGATCCGCGCCATGTGCAGCGAGAAACGCTGCGCGGGACAGGCGTGACGGCCGTGGCCGAAGGTGCTTACGGTCTCGCGGCCCGGCACCAGCTCAGGCCTGAGTTCGCGGCCGTTGTAATGCGCCGGGTCGAAGCGCGCGAGTTCCGGCGTCTGCGTGTTCGTCACAGACAGCATGGTCGCGATGTAGACGCCGGGCTGCACGGTGTAGACGCCGTCGCCCGCATCGAAGTCCACCGGGCGCAGCACCTTGCGCAGCGTGAGCGAGCGCTGCGCTACGCGCACGCTTTCCATCAGCACCTGCGCGGCGTAGCCCATCGTGCCCAGTGCCTCGGGGGAACTGCGGAAAGCCTCACCGTGCGCCGCGCGCGTGGCGGCAATCTCCTCCTGCAAGCGCGCACGCACCTCGGGCCGCAGCAGGACTTCAGCGCTCATCCACGCGATGGCAGCGTAGAGGTTCGACAGGAAACCCTGGTTGAGGTTGATGGCGTTGTGCAGCACGCGGCGCTCGGCAAGCGCTGCATCCGCACCGGCGAAGCGCGCACGGAGCATGTCCACCGTGGCCGTGCCCCGCGCAGGGCTTGCGTCGTGTGCAGCGAGGATGCGCGGCAGCAGTTCTGCGATAGACGCGAGCGCGGCGCGCTCGGCGGCCTTGCCCGAGGCAATGGTCGCGAGTGTCTGCTGTGGCGCCACGAAAGCCGTGGCCTGGTCCAGCACGTCGAAGTGGCGCTTTAGCTCGGACCACCAGGGCTCCTCTGCCGCCACCGGCGCGATCCACAGCGCGAAACCCACGCGCTGCTCCAGCGTGCGGATGGCGTCGAAGATATCGGTCTCGCCTGCATCGCCCCAGCGTTGGAGCTCCATCTGCACCACCGCGTCGATCAGGGCCACCTGCGCGGGCAGGCGTAAGGGTGCGAGTGCCTCGCGGAAGATCGCCGGATCCACGTCGGCGAAGACCTCGGCAGGCGTCTTGAAGCCGATCATGTCGAAGGTGGCGAGGCCGAAGCTCGCCTCCTCCTCGGGCAGGGCATACAGGCTTTGCAATCCGCGGGGCGAGAAACTGAACAACAGCGGGAAGCCGAAGAGATCCACGAAAAAGGTGTCTCCGTGGCGCGCGCGAAGCTCCAGGAGGTAGTCGGTGGGCGCGTCGAGGAAGCGCAGCCCCGCGCCCACGTGCGGGAGTTCTTCGGTGGCGACGGGCGGCAGCGGCATGATGCCCGGGTTCATGCAGTGTGCTCCGGGGAGGGTGGCCGCACGATAGCGCAGCGGGCTTTTCGCCGCGAGGCGTTCCTGCGAGCATGAACTCAAGCACGCAACCGGAGCACCCGTGATGACACGCGCCACCTTCAGACCCCTGTTCGCTTCCGGGCTCGCACTCGTGCTGTCCGCAGCAACGCTTGCCGACGCACCCGCGCCCATTCGCGGCTTCACCGCCGACGGCAGCGCGGCGCAGCGCGCGATCGAACACGAACTCCTCGACACGAGCTCCGCGGACGCCATCCGCGCCTTCCACCGCGAGCTCACCCGCGAACCACACCCCGCAGGTTCCGCCCGCACCAAGGAAGTCGCGGAGTACATCGCCGCCCAATGGCGCGCGCAGGGCCTGGACACGGTCAGCATCCACCGCTACGACGTGCTGTCGTCCAGCCCGCGCAGCGTGCAGGTCGAGATGTTGAAGCCCGAGCGCTACACGCCCACGCTGCGCGAAGATCCGATCCCGCAGGATCCGGACTCCGCCAATCCCGCCATCAGCAGCGCATGGACCTCCTTCTCGGCCTCCGGCGATGTCACCGCAGCAGTGGTCTACGCAAACAGCGGCAACCCCGCCGATTACGCGGTATTGCGGGCAAATGGCATCGACCCGCGCGGCAAGATCGTGGTGGTGCGCTACTCCAACCCCTACAGCTACCGCGGCTTCAAGGCGCTCACGGCCGAGCGCGAAGGCGCGGCCGCGATGATCGTCTACTCGGATCCGCAACAAGACGGCTACGCCAAGGGCAAGGTCTTTCCCGAGGGCCCCTGGGGCCCGGACAGCCACCTCCAGCGCGGCGGCGCGGCCTATGACTACATCGTCCCGGGCGACCCGCTCACGCCGGGTTGGGCATCGGTGGCGGGTGCGAAGCGCATCGATATCAAAGACGCCATCTCGGTGCCGCGCGTCATCGCGCTGCCCATGTCGCACCGCGACATCGCGCCCATCCTCGCGAAGCTGGGCGGCCCGGACGCACCCGCCGCCTGGCAGGGTGCGCTGCCGATGCGCTATCGGCTGGGCGGCGCCGACGTGACACTGCACGTGAAGGTGGACATGCAGACAGACGTGCAGCCCAACTATGTCGTGGAAGGGCGTATCACAGGCACCGAACGGCCGGACGAGTGGGTGGTGCTGGGCAATCACCACGATGCCTGGGTCTTCGGCGGCGTGGATCCGTCGAGCGGCACGGCCGCGATGCTGGAACTCACACGCACGCTGGGCGCGATGGCGAAGAAAGGCCAACGGCCGCGCCGCACACTGGTCTTCGGCGCCTGGGACGGCGAGGAAGTCACGCTCACGGGCTCCACCGAGTGGGGCGAGGAATTCCGCGACGAGCTGCGCAAGAAAGCGGTGGCCTATCTCAACGTCGACTCGGCGTCCTCCGGATCGCAACTGGAGGTGGCGGCCGTGGGCTCGCTGGCACCGGCCATCGTGGAACTCACGGAAGAACTCCCCTCGCCCGCAGGCGGAAAGCTGCTTGAGGCGTTCAGCGCCAACGGCGATGGCGGCACCGGCATCATCGCGGGCGCGCGCAAGCCCGGTGAACTCGTGGTCACGCGCATCGGCAGCGGCTCCGACCACACGGTCTTCATCAACCACGTGGGTCTGCCCGTGGCGGACCTCACCTTCAACGGGCCCTACGGCGTGTACCACTCTGCCT
>CAIXOY010000371.1 GCA_903921135.1 uncultured Gammaproteobacteria bacterium | reverse complement strand
GGCAGCATCCAGCCGCAGCCCCTGGCGCACCAGCCCGACGGCACGCTCGCATTGGACGATATCCGCGCGGCTATCAAATCTGACGACCCGCACTACACCCGCACGCGTCTCGTCGTGATGGAAAACACCCATGGCGGGCGTGTGCTGCCGCTCGCCTACCTGCAGTCCGTGCGTGCGCTGGCGCGGGAGAACGGGCTGGCTACGCATCTCGATGGTGCCCGTCTGTTCAACGCAGCGGTTGCGGAGGCTGCGTCCGCAGGAAGTTCCCCGTGGGATGCCGCCCGCGCCATCTGCGCCTGTTTCGATTCCGTGTCGGTGTGTCTCAGCAAGGGCCTGGGCGCGCCGGTCGGTTCGCTGCTGCTCGGCTCGGCAGAGTTCATTGCGGGCGCACTTCGGCACCGCAAGCTCCTGGGTGGCGGGATGCGGCAGGCGGGCTTTCTTGCGGCGGCGGGGCTGCACGCGCTGGATCATCACGTCGAGGGCCTCGCGGATGATCACGCGCTGGCGGGGCAACTGGGCGCTGCACTTGCGGCTTCTGCGGCGGCCAACCCGGTGCTGGCAGATCGCTTCGCAGTCGCGGGCGTGCACACGAACATGGTGTTCACCGACACGCCCGCCTCTCTGGCCGATCCGTTGCTCGCGCACCTCGCTGCGCAGGGCGTTGGCACCACCGCATCCGCGGCTGGCACCGGCGTACGCATGCGCTGGGTCACGCATCTCGACGTGGGGCCGGCAGACGTGGCCCGCGCTGCGGAGGCCATTGCCTCGTTCCATGACTGAGAACAACACGAACACCGAACAGGAGAAATCACCGTGACAGCCTGGATGAGATCGATCACGCGCGTGCTCTTGCTGGCCTCACTGGCGGCGCCCGCACTGGCGGCCATGGAGCCCATCGATATCGAGGTGGACGCACGCCAGTCCGCGCGCGGCGTCCAGATCGCACACCTCAGCATCCCCGCGTCTCCGGGCCCGCTCACGCTGCGCTATCCGCAGTGGATTCCCGGTAATCACCGCCCCAGCGGCCCGGTCAACTCGCTCTCCGGGTTGCAGGTCAGCGCCGCGGGCAAGCCCATTTCCTGGCAGCGCGATCCGGTCGACATGTTCGCCTTCCACGTCGAGGTGCCAGCCGGCGCCTCGCGCATCGATGTCGCGTTCGATCTGCTCGCCGTGGCAGGGGCGCAGGCGCCCACCTCTGACCGCAAGGCCACGAACGCGCTGCTGGTGCTGCAGTGGAACCGCGTGCTGCTGTACCCCGCGGGCGTGCCTTCCGATGAGCTGACTTACCGTGCCCGTCTGCGCCTGCCCGAGAACTGGCGCCACGCGACCTCGCTGATCACCGAATCCACTGCGGATGACGTGATCGCCTTCGCGCCTGTCTCGCTCACCGAGCTGATCGATGCCCCGGTCCTCGCGGGGCGGCATTTTCGCGCGCTCGAGCTGGGCGGTGATCCCGCGGTGCGTCTGAACATCGCAGCCGACAGCGAGGCCGCGCTCGCGGTGATGCCCCAGGCAGAGCAGGGCTACCGGCAGCTGGTCAGCGAGGCGCGCGCGCTCTTCGGTGCCGTGCACTACCGGCAGTACCAGTTCCTGCTCGCCCTCACCGATCAGGCCGATTCCTCCGGTCTCGAGCACCACGAGTCCAGTGACAACTGGGTGGGTGAACGTGCCATGGTCGAGCAGCAGGCCTTCCGCGCCATGGCAGGGCTGCTGCCGCACGAGTACGCGCACTCCTGGAACGGCAAGTACCGCCG
>CAIXOY010000370.1 GCA_903921135.1 uncultured Gammaproteobacteria bacterium | reverse complement strand
GCGCCTTGAACGCACCGGTCTTCTGCAGGTGCTCGCACTTGAAGAAGAGCCGCGCGCCCGTGAGCGAGTCAAGGGTGTCGCTGCGCATCACCGGGGTGCGCTCCACCACGCCGGCGATGCGGACTGCAGCGGCGCACAGGTCGGCGAAATCGGGCAGTTGCAAATGGGTGCTCATGCGCGGCGCTCAGCTGACGGGCTTGACGACGAGGCCGTGCCCCGCGGCCGCTAGGAATTCGTTCTCGGCCCGCAGATCTTCCTCGACCAACGGATGCTGTGCCAGCCAGTCGGCGGGAATCTCGAGCGTCCAGCCCTTGCGCGCGGGCAGGATGCGCATGGCGGGAAAGCGCTGATCGGAGCGGATGCGGTTGAACAGGCAGGCGAGCCGCAGCACCAGCACCAGCGCCCAGTCCGGCCTGAAGCGGTAGCTGCTCGCCTCGGGCACGCGGAGCTTGCGCCGGTGGTTCAGCACCAGAAAGCTCAACAGCGTCTGCTCACGCCGCGAAAAGCCGGGCATATCGGCGTTCTCGAGGATGTAGGCGCCGTGCTTGTGGTAGCCGCTGTGCGAGAGAGTGAGCCCCAGTTCGTGGAGATCCGCAGCGGCGCGCAGGGCCTGCTCGGCAAAGACCGGATCGACCACCAGCTGCTCGCGCACCTGCGGGAGCAACTGCCGCGCGAGACGCTCCACGCGCAAGGACTGCGGGCGGTCGATCTGGAACTGTTTGCAGAGGTACTCGATGGTCTTGCGCCGCGTGTCCTCGTACTGGCCCTGATCGGCCAGTTCGTAGAGCACACCCTCCTTGAGCGCGTAATCGGAGACATGGAGCTCGCGGATGCCGAGTTCGAGGAAGGCCGCGTGCAGGATCGCGAGCCCCCCCGGAAACACAGGCTGCCGATCGGAACTGAGCCCCACATCGGCCAGCGACTCGACCTTGCGCGCGTCGATCATGTGGCGCACCAGCCGCTCGATGCCTTCCAGCGTGATCAGGTGATCGCAGGGCATCAGCGCATCGATGGCCGCGGACACATAACGCACGGTGCCGGAACTGCCCACCGCCTCGTCCCAGCGGCTGGCACCGTAGCCCTCCGCGAGATGCTGGATCTCGGCCCGCGCCAGGGTGAGCGCCCGTCCATAGCGCTCCTCGGTCACGCGACGGTCCGGAAAAAAGCGCTCGCTCATCGAGACGCAACCGATGAACAGGCTCTCCACGCGCTTTGCGGTGCGCTTGCCCACGATGAACTCGGTCGAGCCGCCGCCGATATCGATCACAAGGCGGCGCACCGCGCTGCCGGCGTGCCCTTTGACCACACCGAGGAAGATCAGGCGACCCTCTTCCTGACCGGAGATGACGTCGATAGGCACGCCGATGACCTGCTCGGCGCGCTCGAGGAAGTCCTCGGAATTGCGTGCGGCGCGCAGCGTATTGGTGCCGACCACGCGGATGTTCTGTCGTGGCACGTTGCGCAACTGCTGCGCGAACACGCCGAGGCTCTCCAGCGCCCGCGCCATCACGGGCTCGGCGAGATGCCCATCGTGCAACAGCCCCTGCGCGAGGCGCACCGTGTCCTTGCGCCGGTCGATGGTGACCAGACGTCCTTCGTCCAACCTGCCCACCAGCAGGTGGAAACTGTTCGAGCCGAGATCAAGCACGGCGCAGACGGAACGGTTTTCCTCGGTCATCTGTGCGGGAATTCCCTTGCCGTGGGTGTCGTCGCTGTCATTACACTGTAGCGTCGAGGTCGAGAATGGACGCCTGCGCGTGGCGCACGCCGGAAATGCCCCCGGAGCGCCGCAGGGTCGTGAGTGTAATCGCTGGGCGGGTCTTTTCAATGACAGCCGCCACCCCACGGAGCCATCGATGTCAACGCGCAAGAAAGCGCCGCAGATCTTTGCCAAGGAACTGAGCTGGCTCTCGTTCAATGCCCGCGTGCTGCAGGAAGCCGAGGACCCCTCCGTTCCGCTGATCGAGCGGGTGCGCTTCATGGGGATCTTCTCGAACAACCTGGACGAGTTCTACCGCGTCCGCTATGCGGACGTGCGCCGGCTCGCGGTGTTCAGCAAGGGCCGTGAGAAAGCGGGCTGGGAGAAGCTCCTCGAGGACATCCGCGACGCCTCCGGCGACCTGCAGGCCCGCTTCGATGCCGTCTACCGCAACTGTCTCTCGGAACTGCGCCGCAACAGCATCTATCTGTTGGACGAGCGCCAACTCGACCCGCAACAGCGCGAGTTCGTGACGCGCTATTTCTTCAGCCGCGTGCTGCCCGAACTGGCACCCCTGATGATTTCGGACACTACCGCCACGCCGCAACTCGAGGATGGCTGGATCTACCTCGCGATACGCCTGCAGTTGCAGGGCGGCAGCATGCGCTATGCCCTCGTCAACATCCCCACCGACCGCCTGGAGCGCTTCGTCGTCATCCCCTCCCCCGCGGCACAGCCGCAGCGGCAGGTGATCATGGTGCTGGACAACATCATCCGCGCCTGCCTCCCGTCCGTGTTCCGGGGGGCTTTCGACATACAGTCCGCCGAGGCCTACACGATCAAGGTGACGCGGGATGCGGAACTGGAGATGGGCGAAGGCATCACCCAGAGCGTGGTCGATGCGGTCTCGAGCAGCCTGCGCAAGCGCAAGCAGGGTGATCCGGTGCGTCTGGTCTATGACCGCCGCATGCCCGCGGACCTGCTGGACACCCTCGTGAAAAGACTGCGCCTCGGCAGCTACGACAACGTGCTGCCGGGTGCCCGTTACCACAACTCCAAAGACTTCATGGATTTCCCCAATCTGGGGCCCAAGACCCTCGAAAACCGCCCGCTGGCGCAATTGCCGGTGCGCCGCATCGAGCGCTGCAGCAACATCCTCGATGCCATTGCCGAGCGCGACATCCTGCTGAATTATCCCTACCACTCCTTCCGCTACGTGGAGCAGATGATCAGCACTGCGGCCATCGATCCGGCCGTGCGCAGCATCTCGATCACGCTCTACCGTGTGGCCAAGAACTCGCACATCGGTCGCTCGCTGGTGTGCGCGGCGGCCAACGGCAAGGACGTGACCGCCATCGTGGAGCTGCGGGCGCGCTTCGACGAGGCCGCCAACCTGACGTGGGCCCAGCGCCTCGCCGAGGCGGGTGTGCACGTGATCTTCGGCATCCCGGGGCTCAAGGTGCATTCCAAGCTGATCATGGTGAGCCGGCAGGAAGGCACCACGCTGCGCCGCTACGTGCACATCGGCACCGGCAACTTCAACGAGAAGACCGCGCGCTTCTACACGGATATCAGCCTGTTCACCGCCAACCAGGAAGTGGCCGACGACGTGGCGAACGTCTTCGATTTCATCCGCCACACCTACCGCAGGCACAAGTTCCGTCACCTTGCAGTGTCGCCGCTCACCAACCGCTCGCTGTTCCTGCGCCTCATCCACACCGAGACGCTGAACGCCCGCGCCGGCCGCCGGGCCGAGATCTTCATCAAGTGCAACAACCTGGTCGACGAGCAGATCATCGCCAAGCTCTACGAGGCGAGCGAGGCCGGCGTGAGGATCCGCGCCATCGTGCGCGGCATGTGTTCGCTGGTGGCGGGCGTACCCGGCGAGAGCAGCAACATCGAGGTGATCAGCATCGTCGACCGCTTCCTCGAACACAGCCGCATCTACATCTTCCACAACGACGGCGATACACGTTACCTGATGTCCTCAGCCGACCTGATGACCCGGAACCTCGATCACCGCGTGGAAGTGACGGCCCCCATCTATGATCCGGATGCCAAGGCAAGGGTGCAGCGCCTGATGGACACGCAATGGGCAGACAACGTCAAAGCCCGTGTGCTGACGGGCCAGCAGGAGAACGAGTACCGCCCGCGCGGCACGCGCAAGCGTTTCCGCTCGCAGGAGGTGCTGGCAAAGCTGTACGCCGAGGACGAGAAAGACGACGCCTAGTGCTTGCTGCCGCCCATGCAGTCGGGCGACTGCGGCGCGGCGCCGCCCAGTGAGCTCCACTCGGCGGGGGTGTAGGTGTGCAGCGCGAGGGCATGCACGCCGCCCTTCAATTCGGCCGCCAGCGCGGCATATACCAGCTGGTGGCGCGCCACCGCACGCTTGCCCTCGAAGGCAGCACCGGCAATCACCACCTTGAAGTGCGTCTCGGAGCCGCGCGGCACGTTATGCCCGTGGCTCTCGTTCTCGACCTCGAGGTGCGCGGGCGTGAACGCCTGCTGCAGTTTTGCCACGATGGTGTCGCGTACGCTCATCGGCTGGGTCCGGTCAGTGGATGCAGGGTGCCGGGGCGAGCATGGCAGCATTTCCCTGTCACATCGCCCCGGCCGCCCGGATAATAGCCACAAGTCCCGCCCACTGCGATAACGCCCACGATGCGAAAGCCCGAACTCCTCTCCCCCGCCGGATCCTTCAAATCGATGCGCTATGCGTTCGCCTACGGGGCGGACGCGGTCTATGCCGGGCAACCCCGCTACAGCCTGCGCGTGCGCAACAACGAGTTCAACGACATCGACCGCATGGCCGAGGCCATCGCCGAAGCCCACGCGGGCGGCAAGCAGTTCTTCGTGGCCAGTAACGTCTCGCCGCACAACGACAAGCTCCGCAGCTACCTGCGCGACATGGAGCCCGTGATCGCGATGAAACCCGACGCCCTGATCATGGCCGACCCGGGCCTGATCATGCTGGTGCGCGACCGCTGGCCCGACGTGCCGGTGCATCTCTCTGTGCAGGCCAATGCCGTGAACTGGGCGAGCGTGCGCTTCTGGCAGCGGATGGGCCTCACCCGCGTGATCCTCTCGCGGGAGCTCTCGCTGGAGGAGGTGGCCGAAATCCGCCAGCAGTGCCCCGATATCGAGCTGGAAGTCTTCGTGCACGGCGCCCTCTGCATCGCCTACTCGGGCCGCTGCCTGCTCTCGGGCTACCTCACGCACCGGGACCCGAACCAGGGCGCTTGCACCAACACCTGCCGCTGGAAGTACACCGCGCACGAGGCCGAACAGACCTCCTCGGGCGATATCGTGGCCATCCACGAGCCGCTACCGGTGCCCGTTCAGGCGCCCGTGGAAAAACCCATCGAGGACCGCATCTTCCTGCTGCAGGAAGAGAACCGCCCCGGGGAATACATGCCCGCCTGGGAAGACGAGCACGGCACTTACATCATGAACTCCAAGGATCTGCGGGCGATCCAGCACGTGCAGCAGCTGATGGAGATCGGCGTGGACTGCCTGAAGATCGAGGGCCGCACCAAGTCGCACTACTACGTGGCGCGCACCGCGCAGGCCTACCGCCGCGCCATCGACGATGCCGCCGCGGGCCGCCCCTTCGACATGGGGCTGATGAACGAGCTGGAGAAGCTCGCGAGCCGCGGCTACACCGAGGGCTTCTACAACCGCCACCCGAGCGGCGAGTACCAGAATTACGAGCGCGGCATCTCGCGCGGGGATTACCAGCAATTCGTGGGCGAGGTGCGGGATATCGACGCGAACGGCTGGCTCACGGTCTCGGTGAACAACCGCTTTGCGGTGGGCGACAAGCTGGAGTTGCTGGGGCCGGAAGGTACCGTCGATTTCGAGTTGCGCAACATGGAAACCGAAACCGGCGAGACCCGCGAGGTGGCGCCGGGCAACGGCCACGTGGTGCGCATCCCGCTGCCCGAAGGCGCCCCGGTGCCGGCCGAGCCCCGCTTTGCGATGCTCGCCCGCTACCTCTGAGGCTCAGTACATCAACGAGAAGAGCTTGCGCTGGAACTCCGCGGCAAGCGGATCACCCTTGCCTAGTGCGCGGATGATATCGAGCAGGATCTTGCGTGCCTCGCCGCCCCGGAACTCGCGATCGGCGCGGATCAGCGCGAACAGCAACTCCAGCGCCTCGCGCTGACGGCCCGCCTGGCTGAACTGCACGGCGAGCTGGAAAGACAGATCCTTGTTGTCGGGATCCTTCCCGAGCGCCGCGAGCAGCGCCTGGATCTCGGGGGTATCCGAGGCCTGCTGCTTCAATTCGAGCTCCGCCAACAGGCGCTCGTAATCCGCGTCGTGCTCGACCATGGGAATCGCGGCCAACACGGCCTGGGCTTCCTCCAGACGGGCCGTCTGGATCAGGATCTCTGCGTAGACCTTGGCGATATCCGGCCGCTTGCCGGACTGTTCCCAGGCGGCACGCGCCGGCACGGCAGCGGCTGCGGCATCCCCGCCGTCCAGAAGTTGCAGTGCCTCGGCGAGCAGTGCGTCCCAGGGCTTGGGCAGGTGCTTTTCGAGCATGGCGCGCACCGCGGACTCTGGCTGCGCCCCCACGAAGCCGTCCACCGGCTGGCCGTCTTTCATCAATATGACGGTGGGGAGACTGCGCACGCCGAACTGCCCGGCAATCATCTGCTGTTCGTCGCAGTTCACTTTGGCAAGCAGGAGATTGCCCTGGTTCTCACGCGCCAGTTTCTCGAGGATGGGCAGCAGCGCCTTGCAGGGCGCGCACCAGTCGGCCCAGAAGTCCACCAGCACCGGCTGCCTGAACGAGGCGTCGATCAGGACCTGCTGGGCGTTCTCGCGGGTAACCTCGATGGAGAGCTCTGACATGGGCATGTATTCCTGAGGGCGGAGGGAGTTGCCGGGCCGGGATCAGTCGACCCGCCCGTCGCTGGCAAGACGCTCGAAATAGCGTTGCACGGCAGAGGGTTTCATCAGGGCGGCGTTGGAGAGTGCCCCGTGATTGACGAACAGTGACTTGCCATCGGCGTCGAGCAAGACCACGGAAGGAATGCCTTTGTCGATCGGGTTCCCGTATTCCTCCACCAGGTCGAGGTTGCGGTGCATCACACCGACATCGATATGCACCACCTTGAACTCGCGCTCGAGCAGAGGGGACAACTCCGCACTGCGGTAGTTCGCCTCCAGCGAGCGCGAATCCGAGCACCAGTTGGCGCCGAAGGTAAGCAGGATGCGCTTTCGACCGGGGTTGTCTGCCAGCGCCGCCGCGATGGCCGCGCGGGCATTGGCTTTCTCGTCGTAGGGGCGGGGGTTGTTGTCGGCGGTGCCCGAGGCACCGGCACAGGCAGCGACTGCCAGCGCCAGCACCAGGGTGAGCGCCACGCGGAGGGCGGCGACCGGGGCACCAGGCGGATAGATGCGAAGGGAGTGAATCATTCCTGCTCCGGGTACTTCTGGGGTGTCGGCGTCACCGACACATCGTGGAATTCAACGTAGTTCCTGCCAAGCCACCATGCATTGCCGGGGCGACTGCGGCGTCTTTCACCGTTGCTGCGGCGCGAAACCTCGGCGCTTCCGCTGCCGTCGCGTCGGTCACGGCCGCTGCGCGGGTCGGCAAACGCATCGCGGAGCGGAGCCGGCTCCCGGCACTGGCTGTCGCGGGCGTCGCGCAAACCCGAGGCGCGGCTGAGCCCCCGGGGCGCAGGATCCTTCTGCTTGATCGGCATGAGCGTGCTTCCTCAAACATCCTTGTCGGGAACGCGACGTCATTATTCAGCATGCCTCCCCCGGCCGCCAACACCCAAGGCCGGCTTATTCGCCCTCCGGGTTACGCAGTGACAGCTCCCGCGAGCGGTATTCGCCCGGCGTGCAGCCCGTCCACTTCTTGAACGAGCGGTAGAACGCGCTGGGATCGGTGAAGCCCATGAGGATCGCTACATCGTTGATCGAGAGCTCCGGGCGGCGGAGATAGTCGATGGAGGCATCGCGCCGGCACGCGTCTTTCAACTCCTGGAACGTGGTGCCCTCGCGCTTGAGACGCCGGCGCAGGGTGGGGGCCGACATGTGGAGCAACTCGGTGATGCGCTCGAAACCCGGGAAGCCACGGCTGAAATCGTGCCCGATCAGCGAGCGGACCTGATCCACCAGGCTGAGCTTGCCGGAGTCGGCGGGCATGATCAGTAACTGGTAAGGCGCCGTGCGGAGAAAATCCCGCAGGGAATCCTCGGTATGAACCAGCGGATAGCCCAGATACCCGGCGGGAAACGCGAGCGCCGGCGTGGCGGCCTCGACCTCGACATCGCAGCCGAACAACTGGCGGTAGCGCTGCAGAGCGGCAGGGCGGCGGCCGGTGAGTTGCACCGATTCGAGCGGAATCGGGTGCCCGATCAACCAGCCGAAAAACCGGTGCCACATGGACAGGCAACACGCGGCCTCGACCGCGGACATGGGCGCGCCGGGCTCGGGCTGATCGAGCCGCACCTCGGGTGCTGCGATGATCTCGAGTCTGGCGCTGGCGGCATCCGCCACCAGGCGCAGCTCGAGCTTTCCCGCAAAGAACACCCGGTGAAACTCGACGACACGACGGATGGCGCGCCCCAGGTTCGGGCAACTGAGCAGGCTGAAACACATGATCCTGAAAGCGCCGGGATTCATGCCCACGTCGCGGCGCAGGCCGAAGGTCTCGTCCTGCAGGGTGGTCATGACACGGCGGTAGAGTTGGCTGTAAGCCGCAATGGGAACCGTGGCATCGCGGAATCGCGCGGGATCGTCGAGCAGCGCGGGGTCGACGCCGGACTCTTCGCAGGCGCGGCGCGGGTCCACGCCCCGCGCCGCGAGCATGCGTGCGAGCGAGCCCGCGAACTGGGCGGGCACGCTTTCGTTGGGCGGTCGGGAGGTTTGCCTGGCGCTGCGCACGTGTTGGCTGCCGTGGGATGTGGGGGGGATTATCCCCGATACCCGGCTCGCCGGGCAGCACCCTGCACGGCTCGCTTATACTCGGACCACCATCGGCGAGGGACGGCCCCATGTCTGAACCCCGTTACGACATCCTGTTTGCCGGCGAGATCCTTGCCGGCAACCACCGCGACACCGTCGCTGAGAATCTGGCCCGCCTCTTCAAGGCCACCCCGGAAACGGTCGCCAGACTGATGGACGGTGGGACGCACGTGCTGAAACGCGGCACCGACCGCGAGACCGCCCTGAAGTACGAAAGCGCGATGCAGCGTGCCGGTGCCCGCGCCATCCTGCGGGAGGTCGCGGCAGAGAGTGCGCCCACGCCCCCGCCGCCTCAAACACCCGCTCCGGCACCCATGCCAGCGGATCCTGCGCCCGCACGCACTGCAGGCCCGGATGCAACAGGACTCAGCCTCGCCCCTCCAGGCTCCGAGGTACTGGCCCCCCATGAGAGGCGCTCCGTGGATGCCGTCGTGGTGGATACCTCGGGGATCGCACTGGCATCGGTGTTTGCAGCCCCCTCCGGCACAGACCGCCCGCCACCGCCGGCCGCGCCCGACACCTCGCATATCAGCATCGCGGCACCCGGCGCGGACTTGCTGGAAGGGCATCACGCTCCGGCACCACCGCCACCGCCGGACACCGCTGCGCTCTCTCTGGCAGCGCCTGGGGCGCGGTTGGCACCCCAGGAAGAGAGACCACCCATCGCCCTGCCCGATCCGCAGGACATCACGCTCGCACCGCCCGGCGCGCTTCTCGAAGAACTGAAACCGGAGCGCAAACCGCTGAATCCGGATACCAGCGGGATCTCTCTGCTACCGGCGGGCGGCTGAATCCCCGCAGTTCAGGTGCCGCGTGGCAGGAACACCCTGACACGCAGGCCGGGCGAGTTGTCTGACAAGGCCACGGATCCGCCATGCAGGGCAATCACCGCCTGCACGAGGCTGAGACCCAGCCCGTTGCCAGGATGTCCGCTACGGCTCTCCTCGACGCGGTAAAAGCGCTGGAAGACCTTGTCGCGCTCGGCCAGGGGAATGCCGGGGCCTTGATCGGCAAACACCACCTCCACTCCGCCCTCATGCTGCGCGAGCTCCACCGTCACGGTGGTGCCGGCGGGCGAGTACTTGATCGCGTTGTCGAGCAGGTTGGCGAAGGCCTGGAAGAGCAGGTCGCGATCGCAGACCGAGGCACAGGGCGAGGCGAGACGTGTGTCCACGTGCAGTCCGCGGTCTGCCGCCAGCGGCTCGTAGAATTCACAGACATCCGCGAGGATGGTGGCGAGGTCGGTCGCCGCAAATGCCGCGCGGCGATTGCCGGATTCGATCTGCGCGATCCGCAGCAGCGCACTGAAGGTGGCAAGGAGTGCATCGGCCTCCTCGATCAGCCCCGCGACCATGCCGCGCTGTTCGCCGAGTTCGTCGAGCTCCAGGCTCGCCAGCCCGTTGCGAAGCCGTGTCAGTGGCGTGCGCAGATCGTGGGCGATGTTGTCGGAGAGCTGTTTCACGCCCTCCATCAGTTGCTCGATACGGTCGAGCATATGGTTGAAGTTCACGATCAGGCGGGCGAAGTCGTCGTCGTTCACGTTCACCACGGGAATGCGCTGCGCCAGATCGCCGGAGAGGATGCCCGCGATGGAGCGGTTCACGCCCACGATGCGCCGCTCCATCAACAAGGCGAGCAGGGCGGCACCGATACTGCCCAGCACGATGGTCGCGAGCATGGCCTGCGCCACCACGGTCAGCGTCAGGCGCAGGTACTCCGTGATGTCCTGGTAATGACGCGCCACCAGCAGTCGCTCTCCACCCGGAAACACGGTGGTCGCTCCCACGAATTCATGGCGCTCAGCCGACTCGGTCCACTGGCGAATGGCGGCTCCCGGGCCGACCCAGTCCTCGACCGGCCCCAGGCGCTCGGGCCAGCGCGCGAGGTTGCCCGCGAGTTTCTGGCCCCGAGCATCAACAAGCAGATAAAAGAGCCGCGGCAATGTGGGCGCCTGAATGCGTTCCCCGATCGACGCGGACACGCCATCGATACCGCCCTCGGTGTTGCGCAGGGCGAGAGCGGCGCTCTCGCGGGCAATCAGATTGTTCAGCTCGCGGAAAAATCCGAGCGTGTAGGAGCCGTAGACCAGCGCCAGCACCACGAACACGGAGAGGCTGACGCCCACCATGTAGTTCAGGGTGTAGCGGAACAGGCTGGTGCGGAAGCCCCGCAGGAGTCTCATGCGGCAGCGGCCTTCAACCCGCCACGGGCTCGGGCTCCTCGAGCATGTAACCGGCGCCGCGCACGGTCTTCAGCAGCGGGCGCTCGAACTCCTTGTCGAGTTTCTGGCGCAGCCGGCTGATGTGCACGTCGATGACGTTGGTTTGCGGATCGAAGTGGTAGTCCCAGACGTTCTCGAGGAGCATGGTCCGCGTGACCACCTGCCCTGCGTGCTTCATCAGGTACTCGAGCAGGCGGAACTCGCGGGGCTGCAGGTTCAGCGACTTGCCCGCGCGCGTGACCTTGTGCGAGAGCAGGTCCATCTCGAGATCCGCCACGCGCAACCGCGTAACAGGGCCCGCGGATTCCTTGCGCCGCAGGAGTGCCTCGATGCGGGCGAGCAACTCGGCGAAGGCGAAAGGCTTGACCAGATAATCGTCACCGCCCGCACGCAGTCCCTTCACACGGTCATCGACCTCGCCGAGCGCGCTCAGGATGAGGGCCGGCGTGTGGTTCTCGGCGCCGCGCAGGGTACGCACGATGGTGAGCCCGTCGACGCCGGGCAGCATGCGGTCGACGACCATGGCGTCATAGGACTCCGCACTCGCCTTGTAGAGGCCGTCCTTGCCGTCCGCCGCCTGGTCCACCGCGAAGCCGCTCTCGCGCAGCCCCTTGCTGATGTAGTCGAGCACACTGGCGTCGTCCTCGATCACGAGAATGCGCATGCCGTCTGACCCCTGCGAGCGCCGCATAGCTGAGATGAATTGCACCGGACCGTCCCCCCACTGACTGGCGCAGTGTGGGGTGGCGAGGTTTGCCGCGGCTTTGCTCCGCGCTTACCTTTTGGTAACTTGCGGGCCCCTGCCGCGTCGCGGCCCATGAGGCCCGCGCCCACCGATGGCCGCCAACGATAACCGCAGCCACACCTCCGCACCAGAGAGCCCCGGACCGGTACGTGCCGGCCTTGCGCGGCGCATGGGCGCGATGTTCTACGACAGCCTCCTCGTCTTCGCCGTGACCTGGACCGTGACCGCTGCCGTGATCGGCCTGCGGGTGTGGACCTCAGGGGCAGACCAGGTCCAGGCGCAGGCCGGGCGCGCCGCCTCGGGGCCTCTGCTGCAACTGCCGTTGTTCCTCGCAGTAGCGCTGTTCTTCGTATGGTTCTGGACGCGCTCGGGCCAGACGCTCGGCATGCAGAGCTGGCGCCTGCGGCTCGAGACAGAGGACGGGCAACTCATACACTGGAAAACCGGCGTGGCGCGGCTCTGCCTCGCGTTGCTTTCCTTCCTGTGTCTGGGTTTCGGGTACTGGTGGATACTGATCGACCATGAGCGCCGCGCCTGGCACGACCGCCTGACCGGCACTCGCGTGATCGTGATGCCCAAGCGCTGATCCCGCCGGCCTATAATCGCCCCCTTCACCGCCACGCCCCTCGTCCGGAGACCGCATGCAACTCTCACTGAAAACCGTGAAGGATCCTGCAGCCCTGCGCACCGGCTGCCTGGTGTTGCCCGTGAGCGAGGGCGCCGGCCTGGAGGGCGCGTCCGCCCTGGTGGACCGCGCCTGCGGCTTGCGGCTGTCGCGGCTGATCGCGGCAGAGCACTTCAGCGGTGCTGCCGGGCGCAGCATGGTGGCCCATGCGCTGCCGGGGCTCGCAGCTGCACGCGTGGTGCTGATGGGTGTGGGCAAGCCCGGCACGCTGGACGCCGCCGGCGCGCGCAAGGCGTTGTCGTCGGCACTAGGAACGATCCGCTCCACGGGCACCACCGACGCGGTCGTGCTGACGGAGGGCATGGCCGTGAAGGACCGCGACGGTGCCTGGTTACTCCGCCAACTCGGCATGCTCGCGGAAACCGGCGGATACCGTTACAGCCGCACCCTGTCGAAACCCGAACCTGCACCGCGCCTCGCGCGTCTGGCCGTGGGCCTGGACACAAAACCCCCGCGCGCGCTGTCGGTGGCGCTCTCCGAGGGCGGCGCCATCGGCCGCGGCATGAACCTCGCCCGTGAACTGGGCAACACGCCCGCGAACATCTGCACGCCCACGCACCTCGCGGAGCAGGCACGCGCACTCGCACGGCGTCACACGCGGCTGCGCTGCCGCGTGCTGGACGAAAAACAGATGCTCGCGCTCGGCATGCATTCCTTGCTCAGCGTGACTGCGGGCACGCGGGAGCCGGCGCGCCTGATCGTGCTCGAGTATCGCGGCGGCACCAAGGACGAGCGACCCTACGCACTGGTCGGCAAAGGCATCACCTTCGACTCGGGTGGCATCAGCCTGAAGCCCGGCGCGGGCATGGACGAGATGAAGTTCGACATGTGCGGCGCGGCATCCGTGCTCGGCACGATGCAGGCACTGGCCGAAACAGCACCCGCGATGAACGTGGTCGCCGTGGTGGCCGCCTGCGAGAACATGCCGAGTGGCAGCGCCACCCGCCCGGGCGACGTGGTGAAGAGCATGGCCGGCATTACCATCGAGATCCTGAACACCGACGCCGAAGGGCGACTCATCCTCTGCGATGCACTGACCTATGTGAAACGCTTCAAGCCGCGCAGCATCGTCGACATCGCCACGCTGACGGGCGCCTGCGTGGTGGCGCTGGGCAAGCACGCGACGGGGCTCTTCAGCAACGACGATGCACTGGCGGCGGAACTCCTCGCCGCGGGCAACGAGGCCCACGACCGCGCCTGGCAGATGCCCGTCTGGGACGACTACCAGGAACAGTTGAAGAGCAACTTCGCGGACGTGGCCAACATCGGTGGCCCCAACGCGGGCAGCGTCACGGCGGCCTGCTTCCTCTCGCGCTTCACCACAGGAGAGAAATGGGCGCACCTCGACATTGCCGGCACCGCCTGGGAACAGGGCGCAGCCAAAGGCGCCACGGGACGCCCGGTAGGCCTGCTGCTGCGCTACCTGCTCTCCAAGGCCTGAGCAACGTCCTCCCCGATGACGCGCATCGATTTCTACATCCTGCCGGTGGCCGAGCCGCACGGAGCGCTCAGCTTTGCCTGCCGACTCGCTGAAAAGGCGTGGCAGGCGGGCAACGGGGTCTACATACACGGCGCGGACGAGGAGCAGGCGCGCGCGCTCGATGCCATGCTCTGGCAGTTCCGCGACAGCGCCTTCGTGCCGCACGAACTCGCGCTCGGCGAGGCTCCGCGTGCGGGATGCCCGGTGGTCGTGGGAACCGGCGACGACCCCGGTGAACATCACGATGTCTTGCTCAATCTGGGAGAGAGCATCCCCTCTTTTTTCGCCCGCTTCGATCGCGTCGCCGAGGTGGTGCTGAACGAAGCGGCAGCGCGCGGCGAGAGCCGCAAGCGCTGGGCCTTCTACAAGGATCGCGGCTACGAACTTGCCCACCACGACATGCAACACCTGCGAGGCGGCGGTGAGCGCTGAGGACGGCCGCAAACCACCACTGGCCGGCAAGACCATCCCGGTGCTGGTGGATGTGATCACGCCGGGCGACTCCCCGCTCGCAGGCCTGTCGCGCCTCAGCGCGGACCAGCGCGCAGCGCTGTCGGCCGACGCGCGCTTCATCCTGGACGAGTTGCTGGACGATTGCCTGCCAACCCTCGAGGCGCGACTGCGCGAACGCCTCGAGCAACGGATTGCCGCGCTGCTCGGCGAGTAAGACCTCGCGGTTGCCCCTCCCGAAAGCACGACGGTATCCTCCCGCCCTTTCCGATCCCACACGAGTTCCCATGGAAAAGACCTACAGGCCCGAGGACATCGAGCGGCGCTGGTACGACGCGTGGGAGAGCCGTGGCTATTTCCGCCCCTCGGGCAGCGGTGAGCCCTACTGCATCGTGATTCCGCCGCCGAACGTCACGGGCAGCCTGCACATGGGGC
>CAIXOY010000369.1 GCA_903921135.1 uncultured Gammaproteobacteria bacterium | reverse complement strand
GGTTGGCCGCGAGGTAATAGGCCGTGGCGAGCCCGTGCCCGCCGCCGCCGATGATCACGACGTCGTAACCCGGGCGCGGCTCGGCCTTGCGCCAGGCCGCGGGCCAGGGCGCATCACCGAGTGCATGTCGCGCCAGCGAGAGCGCCGAGTAGGTGTCGTTCATGTGGCGAAGCATGACAGGCACGGCGCCATCGCGGGAGAGGCGCGGGAGAGGCGCGGCAGCGGTCTTGCGATGCCCGAGGCAGGCCCACACACTTCGCGGCGTCAGCACACAGGGAAACACCATGAACCGCTACCGCGCACGCCACACGCTCGCAGGACTTTGCATGTTGCTCCTCGGCACCGCCGCTGCGCGGGCCGATACGCTGATCGTGCCGGGTGCCGTGTGGGACGGTGTATCGGATGCGCCCGTCACCGGGCAGGCCGTGCTCGTGCGCGGCGAACGCATCGCTGCCGTGGGCCCGGTGGCATCGCTCGCCAGCGCGGGCGCCGAACGCATAGACCTTCCGGGAACGACGCTCGTGCCCGGCCTGATCGAAGGCCACTCGCACCTGCTGCTGCATCCTTACAACGAGACGCTCTGGGACGACCAGGTCTTGAAGGAGCCCTACGCCTACCGCGTGGCGGCAGCGGTGGCGCATGCGGGCGCGACGCTGCGCGCGGGCATCACCACCGAGCGCGATCTGGGCACCGAAGGCGCGGGCAATGCCGATGTGCAACTCAAGCGCGCGATCGACGACGGGCTCGTGCCCGGCCCGCGCCTGATCACCGTGACGCGCGCCATCGTCGCCACCGGCAGCTACGGGCCGCAGCGCAAGCTCTACGCCTTTGATCCCGGACAGGGCGCCGAAGAGGCGACGGGCGTCGAGGAGATCGCGCGCGTGGTGCGCCACCAGGTGGCCCAGGGGGCGGACTGGATCAAGGTCTATGCCGATTACCGCTGGGGGCCGCAGGGCGAGGCACTCGCCACCTTCAGCCAGGCAGAACTCGATGCTCTGGTCGCCGCTGCGCGCGCTGCCGGGCGCCCGGTGGCGGCGCACGCCGTCACGCCCGAGGGCATTCGCCGCGCGGTACTCGCGGGCGTCGAGACCATCGAACACGGCGACAACGGCACGCCTGAGGTTTTCAAACTCATGAAAAAACACGGTGTCGCGCTCTGCCCCACCGTGGCAACGTCCGAGGCCTACGCCACCTATTTCGATGGCTGGGTCAAAGGACAGATGCCGCCGAACGCAGAACTGCGCGCCAAACGCGAGGCCTTCAGCGCCGCGATCGATGCCGGCGTCACGATCTGCTTCGGCGGCGACGTGGGCGTATTCCCGCACGGCGAGAACACACGCGAACTCGAAGTGATGGTGGAGTGGGGCATGCGCCCGATCGACGCGATGCGCTCGGCCACCAGCGTGAACGCAAAGATGCTGCACCGCGAGAACGAGATCGGCCGGATCGCGCCGGGCCTGCTGGCAGACCTCGTCGCAGTGAAGGGTGACCCCACTCAGGACATCACCGCGCTGCGCAATCCCGGCTTCGTGATGAAAGGCGGGCAGCAGATCCGCTGAGGCTCAGAACACCGCGTGATCGCCGCGCTCCAGTGAGGCCTCGCCGCGCAGGAGCGCGGCGTGGTAGTCCACCAGCCGCTCACTGCCCGTGGAGGGCGTGAGCGATGCCTCGTAGCGGCCCGTGGCCGGGTCCATCACCAGCATCGACTCGGTGGCGTAGTAGCGACCGATGCGGGCGAGTTCTGCCTTGTCGGCAAGCGGGGGAAAAACGCGCCCCAGCGTCGCAAGAACTGCAACGATGACGTCCATGAACTTCAGCGGCACCTGCCGGAAGCGTGGCTCGCGCCCCAGCAGGCGGAAGAGCGCCTCGCCCTGTTCGCGCGGCGTCATGGCCGGCCCCGGCCCGCCGATCGGCAGGATACGGTCGTGGCATGAAACGTCAGTGATACAGCCCGCGATGAACGCGCCGAGATCCGCATCGCTGATCGGCGTGCAGGCCGTGAGACGTCCATTACCGAACAGCAGGAAGGGCCTGCCGCGGCGCACACGCTCGACCTGCCCCGACAACGATTTGAAAAACGCCGTGGGCCGCACGATGGAATAGCGCAGCCCCGACTCGATCAGCGCGCGCTCCGCCGCGAGCTTGGCGTGCTGGAAAGCAAGCAGTGGCTTCTGTACGCAGATCGCCGAGAGCAGCACCACGTGCTTCACGCCGGCCGTGCGCGCCACCTCGATGGCCGACACCGTGGCGCGGTGATCCACGGCCCAGGCATCGGCAGGCTCGCCGGTGCGCGAGGCGAGGCAGGAGACCATCACATCGAAGCGTTCGCCCTTGAATCCGTCGCGCGTCAGCGAAACCGGGTCGGTGGCATCGCCCGTACGCACGGTTGCGCCACTCAGGAATTCTCTGTGGCCCACCTCGCCCGTTATCGCGGGAGAAGGCCCACGCTGGCGAATCAAACACACCACCTCGTGGCCCTGCGCAAGAAGCGCCCGCACCGTGGCGCGGCCGATGGTGCCGGTGGCTCCCAGAACGAGTACGCGCGAGGGCATCAGGCGCGCCAGTCAATCAGCATCTTGAGGCACTGCGGATCACCGAAGGCGATCTCGTAAGCCTCACGCGCGCGAGAGGGATCGACCGTGTGGGTGATCAGCCCCTCGAGCGAGAGCCTGCCGGCGGCAGTCAGCGCCGCCACCGACTGCAGGTCGAAGGGCTTCCACTGCGCGGCGATGCGGATGCGTGCCTCGCGCATGAAGGCCGGTGCGAAGGAAAAGCCCAGCGAATCCTTGTAAAAGCCCGCGAGCACCACTTCGCCGCCCGGCGCTAGGCGCGCGATCAGCGTGTCGAGGATGCTGCTGTCGCCGCTCACGTCGTGCACGCAGGAATAGTCCTTGCGCGGATCCTCT
>CAIXOY010000368.1 GCA_903921135.1 uncultured Gammaproteobacteria bacterium | reverse complement strand
CTCTCGGCGAGCAGGCCATGTTTCATGGCGTTGATCCTTGCTATTGCCTTTCCCTCGGCGGTGCGGGGGCCGGTTGGCCCGGAGTTGTCCCCCGAACCCACCGCCACGCTGGCGGATCGGCCGAGGGCCACGGGCGCCTCTGAGCTGCCGTGGTCATCCTGAAAGGTGCGATCTGGAGAGGGCATCACGCCGCCTCCTCGGAGCAGAAGTCCGCTTTCTTCAATGTTCTTATCCTCGCTTTTGCGGGCCGTTTCCAAATTCTTCGCCGCCCCCCATCAGGCATCCAGAGCCTTCACCAAGACGACAGCCGGGATGCCCGTGACGTCGCGGATGTGCGCCTCGATCAGCTTGGCCCGGCGGCCCGCGAGCTCCGGGCGGTCGACCACCCAGCCGTCGTGCAGCGGCAACCGAAGCGCGCCGGGAAAGACCGTCTCCAGCCAACACAACCCGACTCGGAAGGCGCGTTCTTCCCAGTCCTGGAGAATGAAGGCGATCGCTGTCCTCTCAACCACCTTCCGCAACCGGCTCGGCACGATTTGGCCAGCCGCGTCACGAACTTCGTGCCAGCGGCGGCCTGCTTTTTCCCGCGGCGGACGGGCTACGCTCACCTGCTTGAGCACGTGGCGCTCAGCGAGCGCCAACGTGTCGGCGTATTCCGGGCGTTCGAGAACCTCAGCGAAGGCTCGGCGCACATCGTCATGCAAGCTCGCAGCGGTCTTTGACTCCGGGGGCACCGCACGAATTATTTCCCGCGCCTTTCCTCGAACGGCCCGAAGACCCTGCCCAAAGAACAGACCCTGGGTCAGCGCCTTCCCGTGCCCAGGGCAGCCGAGTTCTACGGCCACCCGCTCCCGCACACCGACCGGATCCGCGGCGAAGGCAGCGAGGGTGACGAAGCGACCACCCACGAGCCAGTTCAGAATGCGAGGCTGGCTGGCCTGCATGTCGAGGCTGGTGCAGCCGGGGAAGGCCAGCGATCGCACCGCACTGGGCATGTTTTGAACCGGACCGTAGAATCGAGGTTTCTCAGGCTCGTCGATGCCACGATGAAAGCTGCAACGCCGACCTAGGGCGTACTTGGTCAAGCCATCGGCGATCGCGAGCACCTGCGGGATGCTGCGCTCGCCGGTCTTCACGTATCGCTCCGGGTGGGCGCGGAGCGAAGCGATGGCGGCCCGATCGACCTTCACGAGGATCTCGATTGAATCGTGCGGATACTCGATGATCGAGTCACGATAGGCGTAGAAGAACGCCAACACGAACCCCTGCTCCCTCCACGTGTACGTCTTGCAGACATCCGCACGGGGGCTGTAAAATTCGGAGAGACACTCAAACATTGCGGCCTTCGCACACTGGTAGCCCCTCGTCCCGAACGCCCCGACCAACTGGTCTCTCGTCAATGAGAACGCGTCTACGTCGTCGCGAAACCGGTGATTCCGGGTGGGCAAGGATCGGCCGACGGTCTCGCGGAGGAACTCCCGCGCCTGAGGCCGGGACTCCACCACCAACCGCCACGCCTCGGTTTCCATGTCCTCAAACACGGGGATCGAACTCACAGTCGCCCCCAGCGCGAGCTTGCACCACAGTCGCTCGGGCCTTGGGAACGCATATCCCCTCCGCTTGCAACCCCGGAGCAGGGGCGCGCCTTCCCCCGCCGTCGTCGAGTGGCAGCGCTTCGCGCTGCGCCCTGACGTCGGCGAGCGCGCCCTACCACGCGAGAGCTCGACGCGACACAGCGGCAGGAAGGCGGGCACAGAGCGAAGCAAGGGGCAGGAGAAGCCAGGGGAATTACATACGGGTATACAGACTGTACATGTGCGTTCCCGACATGTTTAGCGAGGTCGTTCGTACGTGATTCTGCGCAGACTTCGCGGGGCGTCGTTGCTTTTACGCGCCGTCCATATGCGTTCCCAGAATTCTCTGCCGGGTGTGCCCCGAACTCCCCCAGCGAGCTCCGCCGTGGGCGGCAGCTCTCCCCGAGGGTGGATGCCGGCGAGATCCGGTGCATGAGCTCACTGCCGGTCCGACGCGTGCGGGGTGGGCACCCACGCCAGCGATCGCACCTTCCGCCACGATGCATCACGGTGACGGCCGCGCTTTCAGTCCACGCGCCGCGGAGCCGAGGAGCAGCACCCACGCGCACGCGCCGGTCAATGCGCGCGCGCATGGCTCACCCGGGACATCGTGCGCGAAAGCAGTCGGACGGCCATCCGCGTGCCCGCAACGCGGGCGACGAGATCGTCGAGCGCGAACAGGGCGAGCGGGCACACGGTGATCCGCCACCATCGGCCACCGTGCTCCGCGATGCGGCGGATGTCTGGGCCCTGGGCCCAAGGATGGTCGATGAGCATCTGGAGGATCTCGCGCTCCGCGGGGATCTCATCCGCGAATCCCGAGCCGTAGTGCGAGCGGAGATAGCCGTGGAGGTTCGAGGGCTCGATCGAGACGACGACGTCGGGATGGGGGGCACGATCCACGTACACGCCAGTCTTTTCTGGCCGCGCGTCCGCGCACATGATTCCGACTCCCTCGTCGTCATCAAGACCGAGTAGAGCCGTGAAGTAGTAGGCAGCCAGGAGCTCCGCCATGCGCCCCCCACCGCGCTTCTCCGAGAAACGCAGGTGCTCAAACTCGTAGCCGGGCAGGGCGAAGGAATACCAAGTGCCGCCGTAGGCTGCGGAGCAGACTTCGTCGATGCCCAAAACCCCAGGGTGCGCCTCGGCGAGGGCCATCACCCGCTCCCACTCCGCAGCGACCCCATCTTCGTGCACCCCCCCATTCTGGAACCGCCAACTGCGTTGGCGCTGCTCGTGATTCACGGCGAGAGTCCAGCGGCCATTGAAACGCAGGGCGAGGCCGAGGTCCGGG
>CAIXOY010000367.1 GCA_903921135.1 uncultured Gammaproteobacteria bacterium | reverse complement strand
TGTCGATCAGCATCTCCTCCATCAATGGATCCGAGAGCGTGAACCACTGCTGTAGAAGGTGAATGCGCAGCATCACCTCCAAAGAGAAGGGAGGTCGCCCACCGGCGTGATCCGCGCCATCGGAGACGTCGCGATCGACCTGCAGCTCCACTCCGACGTCACCACCACCATCACCGTCTCGGTGGTGGCTGGCTGAGCGCCCGGGGCCGGGCCCAGGCCCGGCCCGTTTCCCCGTTCACGCGGGGCATGATCCCGCCGCGATGTGCTGCGGCGGGTATGGTCTTGCCGCAGTGCCCGGCGTCCGGGCCTTCGGTTGACAGCTGTTTTTGGCCGGTGGGACTATCCCACCCCCATCAGGCACGGCACCTACCATGGCCGATCCACTGAGCCAGCAGGCGAGGGGCCCCGCGCTCGATGTGAGCGCGCTCAAGGTCCCGCCGCATTCCATCGAGGCGGAGCAGTCCCTGCTCGGCGGCCTCATGCTGGTGAACGAGGCATGGGACAACATCGTCGACCTCGTCGACGAAGCCGATTTCTATCGCAACGAACACCGTCTCATCTTCGGCGCGATGCACCAGCTCGCCGCAGAGAGCCAGCCCTTCGACGTCATCACGCTCTCCGAGCAATTGCACGCCCGTGCGGACCTCGACCAGGCCGGCGGCCTGCCGTACCTGGGCGATCTGGCGCGGAACACGCCCAGCGCCGCAAACGTGCAGGCCTACGCGCAGATCGTGCGCGAGCGCGCCACGCTGCGGCGGCTCATCTCTGCCTCGAACGAGATCGCCACGCGCTGTTTCAACCCCGAGGGGCGCACCGGCGCCGAGGTGCTCGAGGAAGCCGAGCGTCGCCTGATGGAGATCGGCGAGGGCCGCGCCCGCGGCTCCGGGCCGCAGCCCGTGCACAGCCTGCTCGAGCGCGCCATGGAGCGCATCGACGAGCTCTTCGAGGCCAAGAGCAGCATCACGGGCCTGAGCACCGGTTACATCGACCTCGACAACCGCACCTCGGGCCTGCAGCGCGGAGATCTGGTGATCGTCGCGGGGCGCCCCTCGATGGGCAAAACGGCGTTCGCCATGAACCTGGTCGAGAACGCGGTGCTGCGCCAGGAGAAGCCCGTCGTGGTCTTCAGCCTGGAAATGCCCGCCGAGTCCTTGGTGGTGAGGATGCTCGCCTCGATGGGCCGCATCGACCAGCAGCGGCTTCGCAACGGCCAGCTGGTGCAGGATGACTGGACGCGTCTGTCGAGCTCCGTGGCGGCGCTGCGCGACCGCAAGCTCTTCATCGACGACACCGCCGCCATCTCGCCCGCGGAACTGCGCTCGCGCACGCGGCGCATCAAGCGCGAGCACGGCGACATCGCGATGATCATGGTCGACTACCTGCAACTCATGCAGGTGCCGGGCTCGGACGAGGGCCGCGTGAACGAGGTATCCGAGATCTCCCGGAACCTCAAAGCCATCGCCAAGGAATTCAACTGCCCGCTGGTGGCGCTCTCGCAGTTGAACCGCTCGCTCGAGCAGCGCCCCAACAAGCGCCCCGTGATGTCAGACCTGCGCGAATCCGGCTCCATCGAGCAGGACGCCGACGTCATCGCGTTCATCTACCGCGACGAGGTCTACAAGGAAGACAGCCCCGACAAGGGCGTGGCCGAGATCATCATCGGCAAGCAGCGTAACGGCCCCATCGGCACCGTGCGCCTCGCGTTCATCCGCGAGTTCACGCGCTTCGAGAACCTCGCCAACTCCTCCTACGGCTACGACTGATGCCCGCCCCGGCAGCCCGCCCGGAGGCGCGTTTCAGCCGGATGGAGCCCTCGCAGCGCCGCGCGCTGCTGGTGGACGCGACCTTCCGTTGCCTGCAGAAACACGGCTTCGAGGGCACGTCCATTCGCCGTATCTGCGCCGAGGCCGGTGTCTCTGTCGGGCTCATCAACCACCACTACCGCAGCAAGGACGACCTGGTCGCCGAGACCTACCTCTGGCTCACGCAGCGCATCACGGGCCAGCTGCGCCAGGCTATCGACACCGCCGCGAACCACGGCCGCGCGCGCCTCACGGCGTTCATCCGCGCCTCCTTCGCCGACGACATCTTCGATGCGGGCCTGCTCGATGCCTACCTCGCGTTCTGGGGTGCGGTGAAGAGCGCCGAGCCGATGGTGCGCGCGCACGAGGCCTCGTACGGCGATTACCGCGCCACGCTTTCGCAGGCGCTGATGCAACTTGCTGCCGAGCAGGGCTGGGTGCGATTCGACGGTGACCTCGCAGCGATCGCGCTGGCGGCCATGCTCGACGGGCTCTGGCTGGAATACAGCCTGAACCCCGGCACCTTCGGCCGCGAGCAGGGCGTGCTGGTCTGCGAGGCCTGGGTGGATGGGCTGGTCGGCGGCGGATATCGCCGCTACGAACGCAGCACCTAGCCCGTTTGGCCGATTGACCCGTGAGCGCTTCGCAGCCTTAAATCCGGCCCAGAGGCCACTCATACAAGGTCCGCATGCAGCCAGCCGCCGAACCCAACGAGCTCGTTTCCTCGCCCGTTCTGCAGGCGGGGATCATCGGCATGATGGTGGGCAGCACCGTGCTGATGACCTCGCCCACATGGCAGACAGAGCAAAGCGCCTTCACGGTGGTGGACGCCGGAGACCGGCGCATCCGCGTGGAATGGACGCCCGGCATGGGCGATCCGCCGCCGCCCGGCACCACGGCCGAGATCCGCTGCAGCCTGCCGGATGGCCGCTATCTGATGACCGGGGTTTTCGAGGAGGCATCCTCCCGCGGCTTGGTGTTTCTGATCGGCCCCAAGATTTTCCGTGCGCAGATGCGTCGTGATTTCCGCGTCGACGTGCCGCGCGACACAGGTATCCGCTACGAGCTCGACCGCGTGGGACAGCGTTACCTGCCCGAGGGCAGTGTGGCGAACGTCACCAACCTGAGCGTGGCGGGCGCCGAGATCCTGTGGCGCTTCGGGCGGCCGCTGCCGCAGAAAGACGACCGTGCCGAGGGTGTGCTGGACCTTGCGGGCCGTCGCCGCCTGCGCTTCGATTCCATCGTACGGCGCGTGCACCAGCGCGATGACGGCACCTACGTGAGCATGGAGTTCCTCGACGTGCGCGTGCTCGAACGCCAGCACCTCCAGGCTGCTTGCTTCGAGTTGCAGCGCGAGGCGATGCACAAGGAAGAAGAGGGCGGCTGAGCCTTCGCCGCGGTGTTACCGCGCGAAGTGCTGAAGTATCATGCGGCTGCGTGCTGGCCCCGGGCCTGCCGCAAGCCTGATGTACGCGGGTGTAGTTCAATGGCAGAACTGCAGCTTCCCAAGCTGCTAGCGTGGGTTCGATTCCCATCACCCGCTCCAACTCCCTTCTGACAACACTGCGCCACAGGCCACGCGGCGCGTTCAATCTTCCTCCCTCTCCATCACCTCACTCGCAGCCACCCAGATCGACGTTGCTGCTGCAACCAGCGCCAGCACCGTGCCCATCTCCAAGTCCGGGGGCCGCATGCATGGTAATGCCCCACCAGGGGCCCTCGGCGAGTTCGACAGCAGCAAAGGCCGGCGCGCCCACGGCCATGTAGGTGCTGTCCAGGTTTACCGCTGCGGGCAGACACGCAGTGTCACGTGAGATTGGCAAGTCGGAATGCGGGCCATTCTTTGCGCCAATGCGGTTCGGAACAGGGAGCAGAAAGCCTCAAGCCGACGCCACGCATATGATTGAAACCGCCTGCAAGTTGATATGACGCATGACGTTGGAGGCTTTGGCAGCGAATTCGGCCGCCCACGTCACTGGATGTCACTTGCAGGGAGTGAGCGTCATTACAGCGGGTTGAACCATGACCATGAACCGCCGTGCATTCATCAAGGGCTCCGCCAGCGTGCTTCCTACCGTGCTCGTCAGCGCTGGCCCGGCGACTTCCGCTGCGGCCACGACGACGAAGAAGTCCTGGACACTTGCGCCAGCGCAGGGGTTCCACATCGTCGAGAACCAGTGGATCGCAATGGCCGACGGCACGCAACTTGCCGTGAAGCTGTGGCTTCCCGATAGCAGCGCGCAGCGACGCGTGCCGGTGGTCATGGAGTACATTCCTTACCGTAAGAGCGACGGAACCGTGTTCGAGGATTCGCCCCACGGAGCCTATCTGGCCGGGCATGGGATTGCCTTCGCTCGTGTCGATATTCGCGGCTCCGGAGAGTCGCTGGGCGGTCTGCTGCAGGGTGAGTACACGCCGGAGGAGCAGGCTGACGGCATCGCGGCGATCGAATGGCTGGCGCGTCAGGAATGGTGCAACGGCGCGGTTGGTATGCGCGGGTATTCGTGGGGTGGCTTCAATTCATTGCAGATCGCCGCGCTGGCACCGCCTGCGCTGAAGGCCATCATGCCCATGTGTTTCGCGGACAACCGCTTCACGGATGACGCCCACTACGTCGGCGGGGCACTGGCGTTGGTGAATTTCGAGTGGGGCACGATGTTCCAGTGCGTGCTGGCCGCTCCGCCCGACCCGCGGTTCGCTGGCGCCGGATGGAAGAAAGAATGGCTTTTCCGTCTCGAGGGTATGCTGCCCGTCTTGTCTGAATGGCTGGAGCACCAGCGCTTCGATAGCTACTGGCAACGCGCATCGGTGGGGCTCCAATACGAGCGCATAAAGTGTCCCGTTTACTGCGTGAGCGGATGGGTGGATGGTTACAACAACTCGATCCCGCGTGCGCTCGAACAATTGCAAGTGCCACGCAAGGCGCTGATTGGATCCTGGGGCCATTTCAATCCGAACAGGGGTACGCCGGGGCCAGCGCTCGATTGGGCGCATGAAGAAGTACGCTGGTGGGAACATTGGCTCAACGATATCGACACCGGGATCATGGACGAGCCGGTGTTTCGCTTCTACATGCCCGAGTCGACGCCCTCGGAAACCTATCCGCGCGACACCCCCGGTCGCTGGGTGGCCGAGGCGCAGTGGCCTGCGCGAGTCGAGAGCCGGGTGCTGCACTTCGGCGCGGGTTCTCTCGAGCCCCTCCCGACGCGTGACACAAAGCTCCGCTACCGCGCTGATCGCATAGTCGGACTATCGCGTCCACAGTGGGTTCCCTTCGATATGCGCAGTGACTTGCCTGCCGAGCAGTCGCAGGACGACGCGCTCTCATTGTGCTTCGATTCCTCGCCGCTGGACGACGCCCTTGAAATGGTCGGACACCCTGAATTGATCCTTACGATCAGCGCGGATGTGCCGGTCGCCAAGGTCGCAGTCCGGTTGAACGAGGTAACGCCCGAAGGGTACTCCTGGCCCGTCACCTATGGCCTTCTCAACCTGACGCACCGCGATAGTCACGAGCACCCCGAGCCGCTGCAACCCGGCGTCTACTACACCGTGAAGTTGTCGCTGAACGTCATCGCGCACCGATTCAAGCCGGGCAGCAGGATACGTGTGGCAGTTTCCGAAAGTCTTTGGCCGCTTGCCTGGCCATCGCCGCAGATCGCGACGCTGACGCTCAGCACCGCCAATTCGCGGCTCATGCTGCCGGTACGGCCCCTGCGGGGGAGCGAGCCGCCGTTCCACGTGCCGCTGCTGCGCGATCTCGCTGCCGGTGGCTGGGGCGAGGGCAAAGTACGCATCACCGGGCCCGATGCTAATGGGCGGATTGCCATCGACAAGACGTGGCCCGACGAACCACACGTGGTGCCCGGGTCCGGAGCCACGACAAGCGAAGGTTGGCGGTCTTGGCATATGGAGGTGTCGGAACGGGACCCAGCCGCTGCTGTGTGGAGCGGCGACTACATACAGCGCTTCGAGCGTGAGGATTGGGGCCTCAACGAGATACGCGGTGACTTTGAGCTGCGCTCGACAGAGAGCACTTTCGAGTTGCGTGAAAGCATCCGCGCGACACACAACGGTGAGACGGTTTTCGAACGGACGTGGCCACGGTCTATTCCCCGAGACCTG
>CAIXOY010000366.1 GCA_903921135.1 uncultured Gammaproteobacteria bacterium | reverse complement strand
CGAGCGCGAGGTAGTCGGCGCGGAAGTCGTGGCCCCACTGCGAAACACAATGCGCTTCGTCGATGGCGAAGAGGGCGATCTGTGCCTCGTGCAGGAGTTCCAGCGTGCGCGGCTGCAGCAGGCGCTCCGGCGCGACGTACAGTAGGTCGATGCGGCCTTCGCGCAGCGCACGCTCGGTCGCGAAGACCTCCTGCGCGGCCAGCGTGGAGTTCAGGAAGCCGGCGCGAACGCCGAGTTCACGCAGCGCGCTCACCTGATCCTGCATCAGCGCAATCAGTGGCGAGATCACGATGCCCGTGCCCTCGCGTGCCAGCGCCGGCACCTGGTAGCACAGTGATTTGCCGCCACCTGTGGGCATCAGCACCAGCGCGTCCTCGCCCGCCACGACCGCGCGGATGACGGCCTCCTGGGGGCCACGGAAACTGCGGTAGCCGAAGGTCTGTTCGAGGATCTGGCGCGGGTCGTTGCTCATGGGCGGCATTATGGCGCCCCCCGCCGCTCCGGCGTCGTGAATCGTTGCCCGTGTGCGCGCGCTGCTCCTACACTGGAACACCGCAACCCGGGGAGGTCTCGATGAAGTTGTACAGGTCTTTGGTCCGCAGCGCGCTGGTCGTGGCAGGACTGTCCTTGGCAGCACTTCCGGTGGTCGCAGCGGACGCGGGATACCAGGATCTCGGGCTCATGCAGGGCTTTCCGCCAGACGCCGACAAGCGCGTCCTGCGCAGCAACTTCATGGAGGCGCCGCGCAACCGCTGGGCCTTCCAGCACATCCGCGAATTGCAGCCTACCCGCGAGATCTGGCGCGGCGACGGCCCTGCCTCCACTCTCCGCGCGAAGCCACTTGATCTCGGCCCCGTCAAGGGCTCGGTGCGCGAGGGCCGGGTGATCACGCTCGATCAGTTCCTCGACGAATCCCACACCGACGGATTCCTCATCCTGCACCGCGGCAGGGTGGTCTTCGAGCGCTACATGAACGGCCAGCAGCGCCACGTGCAGCACCAGATGTTCTCCGCCACCAAGTCCTTCGTCGGCACGACCATGCTCGCGCTCGTGAGCGAGGGCAAGGTCGACCCGGGCAGAACGGTAGGCTCCTACATCCCCGAGTTGCAGAAGAGCGCTTTCGGCGATGCCACGGTGCAGCAGGTGCTCGACATGACCACCGGTGTTTCCTACACCGAAGCCTACGACGATCCCGACTCCGACATCTGGCGTTACGGGCGGGTTTTCGGCCTTTGGGGCGTGCTGCCGCCGGGATACACCGGGCCGCGGACCATCTACGACTACCTTCCGACTCTCGAGAAGAAAGGCGAGCATGGGCACGGATTCCACTACGTCACCCCCAACACCGATGTGCTGGGCTGGATCATCCGCCGCGTCACGGGCAAATCGGTCGACCAGAACATCGCCGAGCGTTTCCTGCAACCCATCGGGGCCGAGCGTGACGCCTACATCTGGCTCGATGGTGAGGGCAACGAGATGGCGGGGGGCGGCCTCAACATCACGGCTCGCGATGCCGCACGCTTCGGCCAGATGATCCTCCAGGGCGGCCTCTACAACGGCAAGCGCGTACTTCCCTCTGCTGTGGTGAAGCGCATATTCGAACCCGGAGACCCTGCCGTCTTTACCCGCTTCTATCCCGGCGATCCGTGGTACGGGCCGATAGCGAGCAGCTATCACAACCAGTGGTGGCACTTCGGCAACGCCCATAAGGCGGTGAGCGCCATCGGTGTGCACGGGCAGTACATCTACCTCGATCCCGTCGCCCAGATGGTGGTGGTGAAGCAGTCTTCCAGCCCTGACGCTGAGGGCGGGGCCAACGGGTCGAACGACACCGACGGCCCGCTGCTCTACCAAGCGATTGCCGAGCATCTGATCAGGCTGACGGGTGGTACCCGCCCGGCGCCTGCGCCGCCGGGTTCCTGATACGCCAGATTCAGGTTCGCGGAGGCTGCCGGCTGCCTGTGTTCATTCGCCGATAACGGCTACCAGGCTGTCAGCTTCGAGCAGCCTGTCAGCCCAACGCTCGATCTCTTCTGTACTTGCGGACCGGAGCCGCTCCTCGTGCCGGGGATCGAGTTGCCCGAACCGTTGCGTGAGCATGCGTTGGAGCAGTGCTGCGCGCCCCTGGGTCTGACCCTCAGACTGACCCTCTGCCCTACCCTCAGTCCGACCCTCAGCCCGACCCTCAGCCCGTCCCTCTTCCCGTCCCTCTGCCCGACCCTCTTCCCTTCCCTCTGCCAGCCCCTCCTCGACCGCCTCCTTGCGGAACTGCTTCTCGTCCATGATCGCGATCATGCGCCGCGTCGCCTCGTGCCAGGCGAGCATGTCTCCGCTCATGTCCCGGATCCGGTCCATCGCCTCTTTCACGGGCGG
>CAIXOY010000365.1 GCA_903921135.1 uncultured Gammaproteobacteria bacterium | reverse complement strand
ATGCTGGACGGCGTGTTCTTCACCGGCAGCGCCTCGAACATCGAGCCCCACCACTACGGCGGTGCGCCGAGCGCCCCCGGCACGCTCCACGATCCGCAGCGCGATGCCACCACGCTGCCGCTCTTGCGGCTCGCGATCGCGCGCGGCGTGCCACTTTTCTGCGTTTGCCGCGGCTTTCAGGAACTGAACGTCGCGCTTGGCGGCACCCTGCACCAGCGTGTGCACGAGGTGCCCGGGATGCTCGATCACCGCGACAACGACGATGACCCGCGTGAGGTGCAGTACGCGCTGGCGCACGACATCGCGGTGGAGGAGGGCGGCGTGCTCGCGCCGCTGGTTCCCGGGCTGCACGCCCGGGTGAATTCCCTGCACTGGCAGGGCATCGACCGTCTGGCGCCCGGATTGCGCGTCGAGGCGCGCGCCCCCGATGGCCTGATCGAGGCCGTCAGCGTGGACGGCAGCCCCGGGTTCACCCTGGGCGTTCAGTGGCACCCGGAGTGGCGCTTCCGCGAGAACCCGCTCTCGGTCGCGATGTTCGCGGCCTTCGGGCAGGCGGTGCGTGCGCGCCATGCCGCGAGGGCCGCGGTACAAGTACCCAAAAGCGTGGTTGGCCCGCTTTCGCCCTGAGGTCAAGAATCGGACTTGCCGCGTTTTTCCGGGGTTTCCGTGCCCCTCCAGTCCGCTCCAGGAGGAGCCCGCTCATGAACGCCCTGCATCATCGCCGCCTGCTTCCCTTCGCCATCGGCGTCGCGCTCACGCTCTCCTCGGCCGGCCTGCTCGCCCAACCGCAGATCGAGGAGATCATGGTCACGGCCCAGAAGCGCGAACAATCGCTGCAGGACGTGCCCGTCGCTGTCTCGGCCTTCTCGGGGAATTTCATCGCCGAGACGCGCATCGGCGATATCCGCGGTCTGGTCGACTTGACCCCCGGCTTCAACGGCCGCACCGAAGACAGCTTCATCGATGCTCTGGCCATCCGCGGCATCGTGACCAACGACTTCGGTATCGGCGGCGATCCGTCGATCCCGATCTTCTTCGACGGCGTCTGGCAGGGCCGCAGCGGCGGCGTGCAGATGAATTTCTACGACATCGAGCGCGTCGAGGTGGTGAAGGGCCCGCAGGCCACGCTCTTCGGCCGTAACGCCATCGCGGGCGCGGTGAGCATCATCTCGAACAAGCCCGTCGACGAATTCGAGGGCGAGCTCACGGCAGGCATCGGCAACTACGGCCACTACGACCTGCACGGCATGGTGAACATCCCTCTCTCCGACGTCTGGGCCTACCGCGGCAACGTCTACGCCAACCTGGACGACGGCTGGCTGGAGAATCTTGCGGGCGGCGATGACCTCGGATACCACAAGCAGTACTCCACCCGTCACCAGCTGAAGTACAGCGGCGAGGAGGTGCAGGGCCTGATCGAACTCGTCTACGAGGATCGCCAGCAGGATTCCTCTGTGTACTGGGATCCGCAACTCGGCCTCGACAAGGACGAGGTCAACACCGATCTGGGCGACAAGGGCTACGACCGCTCCGAGATCCTGAACATCAACGCCATCCTCGACTGGGACATCAACGACGACTACTCCCTGCACTCGATCACCGGCTACAAGACCTACAAATTCGAGTATCTCGAGGACTACGACGCCCGTCCCGAGCGCATCAATCACTATGGCCAGAACAACGACATCGACTACTACAGTCAGGAATTCCGGCTGAACTTCAACGGTGATGCTGTCAGCTGGTTCGTGGGCGCGGGCGCCTACAACGAGGTCATCGACGGCAAGTTCGTCTACGACTACAACGAGAACGATCTCTGCAACGCGCTGGGCCGCACCGACGCCGGCGATTTCGCAGGCCCCGTCACCGGTGGCTGCGCCGATCCGAACTTCGAGCTCTACTGGTTCGGCGATGAAGACGAAGACGGTATCGCCGACGGCAGCTTCGATCCGGCGAGCATCCTCGGGCGCACCTCCGAGGACAGCTACAACGACATGGAGAGTACCGGCTATTCCGTGTTCGGCGATGTGACCTGGTCGCTCACCGACCAACTCGATGTGACCCTCGGTGCGCGCTACAGCTACGATGAAAAAGACATGCGAACCCGCGTGGCGAAGAGCCCCGGCGCGCTGGGCAACAACTTCAACTGGGAGTTCCACACCCGCGGATTCGTGGGTGACAAGGAAAACTGGAGTGAGGTCACTCCGCGACTGGCGGTGAATTACACGCTGAACGAGTCGGTGTCGTTCTACGGCAACGTCTCGAGCGGTTACAAATCCGGAGGCTACGGCACGTTCGGCATCAGCACGCCCTCCGTCACACCGAGTGGCCAAGCCTCAGCTGACAGCAAACCGATCTCCTTCGATCCGGAGACCTCGACCAGTTACGAAGTGGGCATGAAGTCCCGCCTTCTGGACGACACGCTGCAGCTGAACGTCTCGTATTTCTTCTACACCTACGAAGACCTCCAGCTGTTGTATTTCGATCAGGGCTCCTCGCAGGTACAGAATCTGGGCGAGGCCGAAAACCAGGGCCTGGAGCTCGACGCCCACTGGCTGATCGGCGAACACCTCGATCTCTTCGTTGCGGCCTCCGTGATGGACTCGGAGATCACCGATGCCGAGGACATGGTTGCCCTCGGTGTCTGCGGCACCGATTGCGCCGGCAACCGCCTGCCCTTCGCGCCGGATGCCAGCGGCTCGGTGCACCTCAAGTGGTACACGCAAATGGCCGGTGGCGAGGTCTACGCCAAGGCCGAGTACCACTGGCAGGACCGCATGTACAGCGACCTCGACAACATCTCGTCCATCGCCGTCAACGAATGGGACGAATGGAACTTCCGCGCGGGCTACGAGGCCGAGACCTGGAGCGTGAACGCCTACGTGCAAAACGCCTTCAACGAGGAGCACTTCGAGCGCGGCTGGGCCAACGCCGATCCCGCGGGCGAGTACGGCTACGGCATCACCAACACGCTCGTGTGGCCCGCCAAGCCGCGCAGCTTCGGTGTCAGTGCGACCATGAAGTTCTGATAGCGCTACGGAAAATGGGGTCAGACCCCATTTTCCGAGCAGCGTCAGACCCCATTTCTTGAGGCCCCGCCGTCGGGGTGCGTGAGCGATCATGACTGAACTCGATGCATTCCTTGCTGCGCACCCTGCCATTGAAACCTTCGAAGTGCTGCTGCCCGATATCAACGGGCAGTGGCGCGGCAAATGGGTGAGCCGGGACAACCTCTCCAAGGTCTTCGAGCTTGCCTACAAGCTGCCTGTGTCCACGGTGGCATTCGACATCTGGGGCCGCGACATCATGGCCACCGTCTTCGACGACGGTGATGCAGATGGTGTCTGCCTGCCGGATGCCGCCTCGCTTGCGCCCGTGCCCTGGCTCGCGCGGCCCACCGGGCAAGTGATGGTGCAGATGGGCACGGTGCATGCCACGCCCTATGCCGGTGATCCGCGCACGGTGCTGGCGAACGTGGTGGCGCGCTTCGCGAAGCTCGGGCTCACGCCGGTCGTCGCTACCGAACTCGAGTTCTATCTCTTCGAGCGCGAGCGCAATGCCGACGGCTCGCCCCGCCACAGCCAGGTCGCGCCCGGCGGGCGTGCGATGGTGGGCGGCCAGACCTATGGCATCGAGGCCATGCAGGATGTGGCCGAGCTGATGCACGAGATCCGCGAGTCCTGCATCGCGCAGCGCATCCCTGTCGACACCCTCATCACCGAGAACGCGCCCTCGCAGTACGAGATCAATCTCTATCACCAGCCCGATGCCGTGCTCGCCTGCGACCAGGCGATGATGCTCAAACGCGCCATCAAGGGTGTGGCGCGCAAGCACGGCAAGCACGCGACCTTCATGGCCAAGCCCTTCGGGGACTCCGCCGGCAACGGCATGCACGTGCACTTCAGCCTGATCGATGCCGAGGGCAACAACGTCTTCGACAACGGCACCGACGAGGGCTCGCCGCTGCTGCGCCACGCCGTGGCAGGCTGCCTCGCGACGATGGCCGAATCGATGGCGCTCTTCGCGCCGAATATCAACTCCTACCGCCGCTTCCGTCTGGGGTCGCACGCGCCGCACGCGCCCTGCTGGGGCTACGAGAACCGGACCTGCTCGGTGCGCATACCGGGCGGGTCGCGCAAGGCGATCCGGCTGGAGCATCGCGTCTCGGGTGCGGATTCGAACCCTTACCTTGCGGTGGCGGGCATCCTTGCCGGCGCGCTGATGGGCATCGAGCGCAAGATGGACGCGCCCGCGCCCACCGAGGGGGATGCCTACACACACCACCCGCACAGCCTGCCGCGTTTCTGGCCCGATGCGCTGCGCGCGTTGGAGGCTTCGGATTTCATCGGTGAGTACATCGGCGCCGAGATGCGCCGCGTGCTGCTGATGTCGAAATGGCAGGAACTCGAGGAGTTCAACTCGCGCGTGTCCACGCTGGAATACGACGCTTATCTCGAGCTCTGATTCGTCCCGCGCCGGACGCGCCTGCGTCGCGGGCATGGCCCGCTCCCACAGTTTGCCCCAACTCCTGTTGGAGGGGGCCATGCCCCCGATCCCATCCCGCCTGTTGGAGGGGGCATACCCCCGACCCTCGCCCGAACCCCGCGATCCCGCACCTTCCGCGTGATACCTTTGCGCCCACCCATCCGGAGGCCTCCCCCGTGCATCGACTGCTCCCCGCACTCCTGCTCGCCGCCGCGAGCACCACCGCATTCGCCGCCGACACGCTCCTGAGCGCTGCACGCATGCTCGACGTGAAAACCGGCAGCTTCGTACAGGATCCTGTGTTGCTGCTGCGTGATGGCCGCATCGTGGAGGTGGGTACGGCCGGCAAGCGGCCCATGGCCGCAGCAGGCGCCAAAGAGATCCGCCTTGACGGCATGACGATCCTGCCCGGCCTGATCGACATGCACGTGCACCTCGATTCAGACCCTACCTACGGGGGCTACACCGGCCTGCAGTTCAGCGACCGCTTCTGGTCCGTGATTTCCGTCCCCAACGCCGCCGTCACGCTCGATGCGGGCTTCACCACGGTGCGCAACACGGGTTCACGTTTCTTCGACGACATCGGTCTGCGACAGGCCATCGATGCGGGCAAGGTGCCGGGGCCGCGCATCGTCACGGCAGCGTGGAGCTTCGGTTCCACCGGCGGGCACTGCGACGAGAACATGTTCCCGCCCTCCATGGAAGAGAAGTGGCCCTACAACTCCGACAGCCCTGACCAGGCGCGCCACACCGTGCGCGAGTTGCGCAAATACGGCGCGCAGGTGATCAAGATCTGCGCCACCGGCGGCGTGTTCTCGTCCAACACCGGCGTGGGACAGCAACAGATGAGCGAGGCCGAAATGCGCGCCGTGGCCGAGGAAGCGCATATGCAGGGCCTGCGCGTGGCAGCGCACGCGCACGGCGCGGCTGGCATCAAGGCCGCGATCCGCTCGGGGATAGACACCATCGAGCACGCGAGCCTGATCGACGACGAAGGCATCGCACTCGCGAAGAAGCGTGGCACTTACCTCAGCATGGACATCTTCAACTCCGAGTACACGCAGTCCGAGGGCCGCAAGAACGGTGTGCTCGAAGAGAACATGCGCAAGGATCTCGAAGTGGCCGAGGCGCAGCGCGAGAATTTCCGCAAGGCGCACGAGGCAGGTGTGAAGGTGGTGTTCGGCACCGATTCCGGTGTCTCGCCGCATGGCCTGAACGGCAAGCAGTTCGCGTGGATGGTGCGCTACGGCATGACGCCGGTCGAGGCGATTCAGGCCGCCACCGTCGTGGCCGCCGAGGCGCTGGGCAGCAACGACGTCGGCGTGCTGGAAGCGGGCCGCTTTGCCGACATCGTCGCGGTGCAGGGTGATCCTGCCGCCGATGTGACGCTGCTCGAAGCGATCCCGGTGGTGATCAAGGGTGGTGAAGTGGTGAAGGATCGCCGCACTCACTGACTGGCATCACGGGGACACGAGCATGGCACTGAAGAGCCTCGATGCGGAGCAGATCAGCTCCTGGACCCGCGCGCAGAAAGACCAGTGGTGGTTCGACAACGTCTACCGCGGTGATGCGCCGCAACTCACGCTGCGCTCGGGGCTCACGGGCTTTTTGCTGGGCGGGATCCTCGCGGCCACCGCGCTCTACATCGGCGCCAAGACCGGCATCTCGATCGGTGTGGGCCTCACCTCGGTGATCCTCGCCTTCGCGATCTTCCGCGCCCTCGCCGGCGCCGGCCTCGTGCGGGACCTCGGCATCCTCGAGAACAACTGCACGCAGTCCATCGCGACTGCTGCGGGCTACATGATCACGCCGCTGGTCTCGAGTCTTGCGGCCTACATCCTCGTCACCGGCCACATCCCGGCGTGGTGGCAGCTGATGCTCTGGTCCAGCGTGATCTCGCTCCTCGGCGTGCTGGTGGCATTTCCGCTGAAACGTCGTTTCATCAACGACGACCAACTGCCCTTCCCCGAGGGGCGCGCCTGCGGCGTGGTGCTGGATTCGCTCTACGACGGCCGCGCCGGCGAGGGCATGTTCAAGGCGCGATTGCTTGCCGTTTCCGCCGGCGTCTCGGCGTTCTGGCAGTTCCTGGTGAGCGATGGCTGGCAGCGGCTGCTGCAGTTCAAGCTTCTGCGCATGGATGGCTGGGCGGGCATGCAGGAGCCCTGGCACCTCATGGATCGTCTCGATACCTACTACTACGAGCTCGCCGCAAAGTTCACCTGGTGGACGCCCACCATCCTCGGCACTGACGTTCGCGCGCTCGGCCTGCGGCTCACGCTGGACACGGCGATGTTCGGCGTCGGCGGGCTGATGGGCATGCGTGTCGCCACGAGTTGCCTGCTCGGCTCGGTGCTCAATTTCGCCGTGCTCGCACCGATCATGATCCAGCGTGGCGAGATCAGCGCTTACACCAATGCTGCGGGTGTGCTGGTGCCGGTGTCGCGCGGGGAAATCGTCAATCAGTGGTCCCTGTGGTGGGCCGTCACGATGATGGTGGTGGGTTCGCTGGTGGGGCTGTTCGCCAAGCCCGAGATCTTCCGTGGCATTT
>CAIXOY010000364.1 GCA_903921135.1 uncultured Gammaproteobacteria bacterium | reverse complement strand
CGGCTACCTGAACCGCCCTCGTGAAACGACCGAGGCCGTGATCGACGGATGGGTGACGGTGGGCGATCTCGCGATGCGTGACAGCGAGGGATTCATCCGCATCGTCGATCGCAAGAAAGACATGATCATCAGCGGCGGCGTGAACGTTTACCCGGCCGAGGTCGAAGCCGTGATCCGCACCGTGCCGGGCGTGGTCGATGTGGCGGTAGTCGGTGTGCCGGACGCGGAGTGGGGCGAACGCATACACGCCTTCGTGGTACCTGCGGCAGGTGCCGCGCCCCTTGCCGAGCACATCATCTCGGCATGCCGCGAGCGACTTGCGGGCTTCAAGGTGCCGCGCGGGCTCACCTTCGTCGAGGAGTTCCCCCGCAACCCCAGCGGCAAGCTCCTGAAGCGCGAACTGCGGGAGGCCGCGGCAACCGCAGCGCGCGCTTGACGCTCCGTTCCCCCGCTGCCAGATTGCGCGCACTTCCCGCTCTCCAGGACGTTCGTGCATGAAGCTCTACAGCTACCCGGCTGCACCCAATCCCCGTCGTCTCCACATTTTCATGGCCGAGAAAGGCATCGAAATGCCTTTCGAGCCGATCGACCTCATGAACGGCGGGCAGTTCGCTCCCGCCTTCGTGGCGCTGAACCCCATGAGCACGGTGCCGGTGCTGGTGGCAGACGACGGCACGGTGCTCACGCAGGTGGTGGCGATCTGCGATTACCTCGAAGCACTGCACCCCGAGCGGCCGCTCCTCGGCAGCAGCGCGCTCGAGAAGGGCGAGATCCGCGAGTGGAGCACCCGCATCTTCAACGAGGGCCTGATGGCGGTGGCCGAGGCCTTCCGCAACAGCAACCCCAATTTCGCCAACCGCAGTGTGCCCGGGCCGCTCGCGCTGGCGCAGGAGCCGGTGCTGGTGGAGCGGGGGCTGAAGCGTCTGGAGCTTTTCTGGAGCACGCTGGACGCGCGCCTGGCGGGCCGGGATTTCGTGGTGGGCAACAGCTACACCATGGCCGACATCGACGCGCTCTGCACCTGCGACTTCGCGCGCTGGATCCGCAAGAGCATCCCGGCCGAGTGCACGAACATCCTGCGCTGGTACGCGGCCGTGTCGGCGCGTCCCTCCGCAAAGGCGGGTTGAGATGAAGATCGACCTGAGCCGCCGCGATTACCAGTCGCTGCTCACCGTGCTCGAGATCGCCGACTGGGTACTGCACGCCTACAGCCCCGATGAGCCGCCCGAGGGCACGCCGCTGCGGGCGCTCGAGCAGAAGGTGCTGGCGCTGGCCGATGAGTTCGGTTGCGGCGAGTTGGTGGAATTCGATGCCGGGGAGCAGCGCTACTGGCTCACCCGTGAGTACGACGAGCTGAGCGACGCCGTGCAGTTCATCGAGCAGTTCGAGAACGACAGCTTCTGGGACCAGCTGAACGATCGCCTGGTGGAGCGCGACCTGATCCGCCAAGTGGGCGAGAAAGCCTTCAAGCGCCTCGACCCGGAGGAGGTGGCTGAAAAAGCCGAGCCTTACCGGCGGCTCTACGGCGAGGAGTTCCTGAACCACGGCGTGGACCGGCTAGAGATCCTGCAGCAGGCGATGGGGCCAGGGGGCGGAGCGAAGTTGTCCTGAGTTCCGGGCAGCTGTCGGGGGCATGGCCCCCTCCCACACCACCCCGTCAGCAGCCACTCACCCCAGCAAGGCCCGCGAAATGATCACCTTCATCACCTCGTTGGTGCCTGCATAAATCCGCTGCACGCGTGAATCGGCCCAGGCGCGTGCAATCGGGTACTCCCACATGTAGCCGTAGCCGCCGTGCAGCTGCACGCACTCGTCGATCACCTTGCACTGCAGATCGGTAGAGAGGAGCTTGGTCTTCGCCGCGGTGGGAATATCGAGCTTCCCCTGCAGGTGCAGCTCGATGCAGCGGTCGATGAACACGCGCATCGCGGTCACCTCGGAGTCCATCTCGGCCAACTTGAACTGCGTGTTCTGGAAGGCCGACACCGGCTTGCCGAAGGCCTTGCGCTCTTTCACGTAGTCCACCGTGAGGCGCAGCGCAGACTCCGTGGCCGCGATGGCATTTACCGCCACCGACAAGCGCTCCTGCGGAAGTTCCTGCATCAGGTAGATGAACCCCATGCCCTCTTCGCCAAGCAGGTTTTCGGCAGGCACGCGCACGTTGTCGAAGAAGAGCTCGGCGGTGTCCTGCGCCTTCATGCCCACTTTCTTCAGCTTGCGGCCCTTGCTGAAGCCCGCCATGCCGGCCTCGACCAGCAAGAGGCTCGTGCCCTTGGCGCCGGCAGCCGGATCGGTCTTGGCGACCACGATCACCAGATCCGACAGGTAGCCGTTGGTGATGAAGATCTTCGAGCCATTGATGACGTAGTCATCGCCGTCGCGCACGGCCGAGGTTTTGATGCCTTGCAGGTCGGAGCCCGCGCCGGGCTCGGACATGGCAATGGCGCTGACCAGTTCGCCGGTGGCCATGCGCGGCAGGTATTTTTTCTTCAGCAGCTCGCTGCCGTAATTGACGATGTACGGCGCGACGATGTCGTTGTGCAGCCCCCAGCCGATGCCCGAGAGCCCCGCGCCCGCGATTTCCTCGTCGATCACGCAGTTGTATAGGAAGTCCGTGCCCGCGCCGCCGTATTCCTCGGCGACGGTGGGGCAGAGGAAACCCTGCGCGCCGGCCTTGTTCCAGATCTCGCGGTCGACGTTGCCTTCTTCCTCCCAGCGCTCGTGGTGCGGCGCGCATTCCTGCTCGAGGAACTTGCGGACGCTGGCGCGGAAGATCTCGTGCTCTTCGCTGTAGAGAGTGCGTGGAATCATCGTCTTGCTCCTGTGCGTTACGGCCTGCCCGCTGTCCTGCGGGCCACGTTTTCTCAATACGTCTCGTTGCGTTCGGCGCGCGCCACCAAAGAGGCGGGCGGCAGGAAATGCTCGCCGTAACGGGCCGCGAGTTCACGCGACCGCGCCACGAAGGCCGCGAGCCCCGTGCTGTTGATGAACTGCAGCACGCCGCCCGTCCACGGCGGGAAACCGATGCCCATGATCGAACCGATGTTCGCGTCGCGCGCGGTGGTCACCACGCCCTCGTCCCAGCAGCGCGCGGTTTCCAGCGCCTGCACGTAGAGCAGGCGGTCCTTGATGTCCTGCACGGGGATCAGGCTGCCGTTCTTGCCGAAGTGGGCGTCGAGCCCGCTCCACAGATGCTTCTTGCCGCCCTCGGGGTACTCGTAGAAACCCTTGCCCGCGGCCTTGCCGGCGCGGTCCTGGGTCATCATCCACTCCACCACCACCTCTGAACTGCGGGCCTCGTAGACCTTGCCCTCTGCTTCCATGTCCTTGATGGTCTGCAGCCGGATTTTCGCCATCAGCGCGAGGCTCACTTCGTCCGACACGGCGAGCGGGCCCACCGGAAAGCCGGCGAGTGCCGCGCCGTTCTCGATCGCGGCCGCGGGCACGCCCTCGTTCAGCATTGCGATGCCTTCGTTGCAGAAGGTGCCGAAGACGCGCGAGGTGAAGAAGCCGCGCGCGTCGTTCACGATCACCGGCGTCTTGCCGATGGCCTGCACGAAGTCATAGGAGCGCGCGAGCGTTTCGGGGCTGGTCTGCTTGCCGCAGATGATCTCGACCAGCGGCATCTTGTCTGCAGGCGAGAAGAAGTGCAGGCCGATGAAATTCGCGGGGCGCGCGCTTGCCTCCGCAAGGCCCGTGATGGGCAGGGTGGAGGTGTTGGAGGCGAAGATCGCGCTGTCTGCGAGGCATGCCTCGGCCTCCTGCGTGACCTTCGCTTTCAGGCCGCGGTCTTCGAACACCGCTTCCACGATCAGCTCGCAGCCCGCCAGATCATCGGCAGACGCTGTGGCGAGGATGCGCGAGAGCGTGGCGTCGTGCTTCTCCTGCGTGAGCTTGCCGCGCTCGAGTTGCTTCGCAAGGAGCTTCGCGGAGTAGGCCTTGCCCTTGTCTGCCGCTTCCTGGCTGACATCCTTCAGCACCACCTGCATGCCGCGCGTGGCGCAGACGTACGCGATGCCCGCGCCCATCATGCCTGCGCCCAGAATGCCCACTTTCGCGAAGCTCGCTTTGGGCACGCCTGCGGGGCGGCCGACGCCTGCCTTGATGTCGTTCAGCTGGAACCAGAAGGTGTTGATCATGTTGCGCGCGACCGGGCCGCGCGCGAGCTCGATGAAGTAGCGCGTCTCGATGCGCAGTGCCGCGTCCACGTCGACCTGCGCGCCTTCTACGGCCGCGCTCAGGATCGCCTCGGGTGCAGGCATCACTCCCTTGGTTTTCTCGCGGAGCATCGCGGGCACGACCATCAGCTTGGGCGCCATTGCCGGGTGCGAAGGGGTGCCGCCGGGCATCTTGTAGCCGGGCATGTCCCACGGTTGCTTCGACTCGGGGTGCGCGGCGATCCAGGCGCGCGCCTTCTCGAGCATCTCGTCTTCCGAACTTGCGAGTTCCTGCACCAGTCCGAGCTTGATGCCCTTGGACGGGTTGAACTGCTGGCCTTCCATCAGGAAGGGCAGCGCCGCTTCAAGGCCCAGCAGCCGCACCATCCGCACCACGCCGCCGCCGCCGGGCAAGAGGCCCAGCGTTACTTCGGGCAGGCCGAGCGTGGTCTTGGGGTTGTCGAGAGCGATGCGGTGGTGCGCGCAGAGGCAGATCTCCCAGCCACCGCCGAGCGCCGCGCCGTTGATGGCGGCGACCACGGGCTTGCCGAGAGTTTCGAGCTGGCGCATCTGCTGCTTCAGCGGCTGCGCGAAGTCCCACATGAACTGCGCTGTCTGCTCCTGTGCTTGCACCATTTCCTTGAGGTCTGCGCCGGCAAAGAACGTGGATTTGGCCGAGCGCAGGATCACGCCTGCCAGGTCGGGCTCTGCCTGGAGCCGTGCCACCACCGTGGCGAAGTCCTCGCGGAAGGCGACGTTCATCAGGTTCGCCGATTCCGTGGGGTTGTCGAAGATCACGTGGACGATGTTGGCCGCGTCCTTTTCGTAGCGAATGCTTTTCATGTGTGCTGCTTCCCGGTGCTGCGGTTCTTCAAAGGCGTTCGATGACGGTGGCGATGCCCATGCCGCCGCCCACGCAGGCGGTGACCACCCCGTAGCGGCCACCGCGGGCCTCGAGTTCGTCGAGCACGGCGCCGATCAGCATCGCGCCCGTGGCGCCCAGCGGATGGCCCATGGCGATCGCGCCGCCGTTCACGTTGATCTTCTCCCAGGGCACGCCGGTGTCTTTCTGGAAGTGCATCACCACCGAGGCGAAGGCTTCGTTCACCTCGAAGAGATCGATGTCATCGAAGCCGAGACCCGCGACCTTGAGTGCCTTGCGCGTGGCGGGTGCCGGGCCCACCAGCATGATCGTGGGGTCCGTGCCCACCACCGCGGTGCCGACGACGCGGGCGCGGGGCTTCAAGCCCAGCTGCTTGCCGGCGGACTCGGAGCCGATCAGCACCAGTGCGGCGCCGTCGACGATGCCTGAGGAGTTGCCCGCGGTGTGGATGTGCGAGATCCGCTCGACCTGCGGGTACTTGTTGCGCGGCACGCCGTCGAAGCCCAGGTCGCCCATGAACTGGAAAGAGGAGGGGAGCTTGGCGAGGCTCTCCGGGGTGCTGTCGGGGCGGATGGTCTCGTCGCGGTCGAGGATGGTGATGCCGTTACGGTCCTTCACCGGAATGACGGACTTCGCGAAGGCCCCGCGCGCCCAGGCGGCTGCGGCCTTGCGGTGCGAACTGGCGGCGTAGGTGTCGACCTGCTCGCGCGTGAACCCGTCCAGTGTGGCGATCAGGTCCGCGCCGATGCCCTGCGGCATGAAGCCGGTTTTCATCGCGGTTTCCGGGTCCATGCCCATCGCGCCGCCGTCGCTGCCCATGGGCACGCGCGACATCGATTCCACGCCACCGCCCACCACCAGCTGTTCCCAGCCGGAGCGCACTTTCATGGCGGCCATGTTCACGGCCTCGGCGCCCGAGGCGCAGAAGCGGTTCAGCGTGACGCCAGCCACGTCCTCGTCCCAACCGGCGGCTAGCGAGGCCGCCTTGGCGATGTCGGCGCCCTGGTCGCCCACTGCGGTGACGCAGCCGAGCACCACGTCGTCGACCAGGCTGGTGTCTGTCAGGTTGTTGCGGCTGGCGAGTTCGCGCAGCAGCCCCGCGACCAGCGTCACGGGTTTCACCTCGTGCAGCGAGCCGCTGGATTTGCCGCGCCCGCGGGGGGTGCGGATGGCGTCGTAAATGAAGGCGTCGTTGCTCATGGGCCAAAGCTCCGTGGCGTCGTGAGGGCAGGAGAGCCGCATGCTAAGCGCCGCGCCGTGGGCGGCTCAATGACCAAAAGAGACAGCGGGGATGGCGAAATCGCTCTGTGCCATGGATCCGGCACCCGCCGCGCCACAACCCACGGAAGGAATCACCGGCATGGACGCCGCCCCACTTCTCGATCCCAAAAACGACGCCGTCTTCAAGCGCCT
>CAIXOY010000363.1 GCA_903921135.1 uncultured Gammaproteobacteria bacterium | reverse complement strand
GGTGGCAAAACCCACGCAGTTCCCCGACGCCAGTTCACGCAGCAGGGGCTTCGCGCTGTCATCGCGACTGAGCCAGCGGCAGCCCATGGCCTCACGCAGATCAAGGAACAGCGACCGCACGAGCGGATTGAGCTCTGGCGCATAAAGTGACGTCAGCTGTACGCCCGCCAGTTGCCCGAGCATGGCCACGTACTGCCACGCGCCCACGTGTGCGGTCACGATTACGGCGGGTGTGCCGGGCGTGAGCGGCGGGATACGCGCATCCTCCGTGACCATCTCGAAGCGCGTGTCGCGCGCGGCAAAGACCTGCTTCGCATGAACGAGTTCGGCGGTCGCCACGCCCACATGACGGAACGTGGCGCGTGTCAGGCGGCGGATCTCGGCCTCGTCAGACTCGGGAAATACGACGCGCAGGTTGCGGCGCACCTTCTCGCCCTGCGGGCCAGAGGGCCCGATCAGCCCGAACAGCCCCGCGGTCAGACTAGCTGCGCTGCGCTGCGGGAGCGCCGCGAGCAGACCGAAAGCCGCCCGCAGAAGCCAGACATCGGCGTGCGAGAAAACGCGCCCCAACGCGGGCATCGCCCGCAGCAAGCGCTTGGGCACAAGGTAAACATCAGGCACCGTGAGGCATCCGCGCCCGGGGGTGGCGCACGACCAGCCAGAGCATGCCGCCCAGTGTGAGCAGCGCCGAACAGCAGGTGGCAATGCCGGGCCCCGATAACCCGAGGGGTGGAGTGAGCAGCATCATCGCCGCCACATACAGCAAGGTGGCCGCGATGTTGATGCGCAAGGCGTGTGCCGCGCGCCCCATGGCATACACACCCGCCCGCAGCACCGAGGAACACAGACCGAGCGTGCCCGCAGCCAGTAGCCAGGCCATCACGCCCGATGCGGCCGCGTACTCCTTGCCCACCAGCAGTTCGAGCAGCGTGGCGCCTTGGGTCAGCATGACCACCACCAGCAAAAGCCCGCATCCGGCGGCAGCTGCCATGGTGGTGCCGAGGATGCGGTAAAAGCCCGGCTCACCGCGGCTCCAGACGCGCGTCAGATCGGGCAGCAACACCTGCCGCAACAACAGCGCCGGTGTGCTGAGCACCTTGGATACGCCGGTGGCGATGCGGAAGAGGCCTGCCGCCTGTGGCCCCAGCAACATGCCGACCAGCAGGTTCGAGAGCTGCTTGGGCACGAGGTCGAGGTTGCTCTGCCAGTACACCACGTGTGAGTACGAGGTGATGCCCGGGAACTCCTGCCGCCAGTCGCCCAGTGCGATGTTCCGCAGCTTCGCCTGCGGCATGCGCCGGCGCAGTTCGCCGTGCGCGCGCACCAGGAGGTAGATGCGGTCACAGACGGTTGCCAGCCCCCAGATCGCGCAGAAACCCGGCATGCCCCAGCCCTGCAGCGCGGCCACGGCGGCACCAGTGCACAAGACGACAGGCGAGACGGCCATCTGTGTGCCCAGCAGATCGAAGCGGTTGAAGAGCCGCAGTACACCCTTGCTGGCGCCGGTCAGGTCCACCAGCAGCACCATGCTGTAGATCTGCGCGATCTGTACGAAATCCGCATCCCACTCCAGGAACCCACCCACGGTTCCGGCCAGCGCACAGGCGAGGACCGCCGAGCCCAGGGCCGTGACGGCATCCACGATCAAGCCGAGCTTCAG
>CAIXOY010000362.1 GCA_903921135.1 uncultured Gammaproteobacteria bacterium | reverse complement strand
GTGGTGTTCAGCGCCGATGGCTGGTTCCGCAGCGGTGACCTCTTCGAGATCGCGCCGGAGCATCCACGCTTCTACCGTTTTGCCGGGCGTTTGAAAGAGATCATCGTGCGCGGCGGCATGAAGATCTCGCCGGAGGAGCTCGACACACTGCTTGCCGGGCACCCGGACGTGGCCGAGGTGGCGGTCGCGGGTTATGCCTGCGCGATTCTGGGCGAGCGTGTAGGCGCGGCGGTGGTCATGCGCGGAGAGAGGGCGCCTGCGCTTGCCGACATCGGCAGCTATCTGGAAGAGCAGGGCGTGGCACGGATCAAGTGGCCCGAGCGGCTGATCTGCCTGCCCGCACTGCCGCGCAATCCGCTCGGCAAAGTGCTGCGTCACGAGGTCGCGGCCCGACTCGCCGAAGCTGAACCACCATCGACAGGAGAGTCCTCATGAGCGCAGCGGTGTACATCCTGGGCGGGTACCAGAGCGACTTCGCGCGGGCGGTTTCCCGCGAGGGAAAAGACATCTCCGATCTGGTGCGCGAGGCCACGATCGGTGCGCTGGAGGCCTGCCGCCTCGACGCTTCTGCCATCCAGACAGTGCACGTGGGCAATGCCTTCGCCGAGGCGCAGCGCCAGCAGGGGCATCTCGGTGCGATGGTGGCGCAGGTGGTGCCGGAACTCTGGGGTGTGCCTGCCATGCGACACGAAGGCGCCTGCGCCTCGTCCTCGCTCGCGGTGCTCACCGCCATGGCCGAGATCGAGGCCGGCCGTTACGACTGCGCGCTGGTGCTGGGCGTCGAGGAATTCCGCAACCTGCCGGGTGACGTGGCCTCGCAGAACCAGAACTCCGCGGCATGGGCGGGACGCGAGGACATCGACTGCCGCTTCATGTGGCCCGCCACATTCGGCTTGCTGGCGCAGGAGTATGCCGCGCGCTATGGCCTCGATCGCGCGCACCTGAACCGCATCGCCGAGATCAATTACGCGAATGCGAAACGTAACCCGCTTGCGCATACGCGGGCGTGGCGATTCGGCGACGCCGCGTTCACCGACGACGACACCGCGAACCCCCTGATCGAACCCGGCATCCGCAGGCAGGACTGCGGGCAGGTGAGTGATGGCGCCTGCGCCATCGTGCTGGCCTCCGCCCGCGTGGCCGAGGAGTACGCACGCCGCCACGGCGCCACGCTGGCGCGGCTGCCGCGCATTCAGGGCTGGGGCCACCGGAACGCGGGTCTGCGTTACCGGGACAAGGTCGAGAGGAGCCGCGGCGAGCGCTGGGTGTTTCCGCATCTGCGCGGCGCGATCGAAGACGCGTTCTCGCGCGCCGGTATCGCCGGGGTGGAGCAGGTCGACGGCATCGAATTGCACGACTGCTTCACCATCACCGAGTACATGGCCATAGAGCACTTCGGCATCACGGCGCCGGGCGAGGCCTGGCGTGCGGTGGAGTCCGGCGCCATCGCACCCGGCGGGCGCATTCCCGTGAACCCGAGCGGGGGGCTGATCGGCTGCGGCCACCCGGTGGGCGCCACCGGTGCGCGCATGCTCTACGATGCGGCCCGACAGGTCACGGGCACGGCGGGCGGGATGCAGGTCGAGGGCGCGCGGCGCTTCGCGACGCTGAACATCGGTGGCTCCTGCGCGACAGTGGCGAGTTTTGTGGTGGGAACTGACGGGGAGTAGGGCAATGGCATTTCCGGATCGTGCGGTACTCAAGGCCTGGGCCGCGGGCTACGTGGAGTTCTGGAACGCGGGAGACCGCGAGGGTTGGGCGGCGAACTGGCGAAAGGTAGCGCCGGGGGAATTCACCATGCTCGATCCCGTGGGCACGCCGCAGAAGCGCGGTTTCCAGCACTGCGCGCTCGATTCCTTCGATCTGTTCCAGCCCACCGTGAAGTACCGCATCGCGCCGGGCACGATGTTCATCTGCGGCGCCGAGGTGGCGTGGCTGATGGAGAACCACATCGACCAGGGCGGCGAGCAGCGCGTGGGTTTCAGCATCGAGACCTATCGCTTCGGCGAGGACGGCTCGGTGGATATCCGCACCTTCTACAAGGTGCCCGCGCACAGCGACGGGCGGCTGGGGACGCTGTTCCAGACCTATCTGCCCTGAGCGCGGTGCGCGCTCAGGCCGCGAAGGCGTTGGCCACCACGCCGCGCAGCACCGCGTACATGGCCCACAGCAGGAACACCGGCACCAGCAGCGTCTGCAGCAGGAACACCACCATCAGTTCGATGATGTGGTCCATCGCCGCGCTGGCGCTGTCCTTCAGCTCTTTCAGGTAGGCGCGCGGGTCGAGGCCTGCTACGGCCGCCCCGATCGAGTCGCCGGTTTCTTCCACCATCGCCCCGAGTTCGCGCATCGCCTTGGACATGCGCTCCGCCAATCCCGTTGGCGCTTGCGCGGTGGTGCTCGCCGCCGCGGGCGTTGCGGGCACGGGTGCTGCCGCGCCCGCCGCATCGTCCTGCTGCGCGCCGCGGAAGTCTTCGGTGCTCTTGTTCATGGCATCGGTGGTGCTGGCCAGAGCCTCGGTGCTGCGCGTGTAGCCTGCATGCAGAAAACGCTCGTAGACCGCGTCGGTCGCCATCGTCACGACCGGGATCGCGAAGCGGACCATCAGCATCAGCACCAGCGCCGCATCCATCCACCGGTTGCGCTTGCCGCCGATCACCCGCAGCGCACCCCACGCGATCAGCATCACGCTCAGCAGACACTTCACCAGCATGTCCTGCCCGATCAGCAGCAGCACCTTCTGGATGCCGAAGGCCACCGAGGCGAGCAGCATCAGATGCGAGAAAGACTCGACCACTTCGTTCACAGGATGGAGCACCTGCCCCACGCTGAAGGTGATGTTGGCGCCTATGCCGGCCGAGATCTGCGTGCCCTGCGCAAGCGATATGGCGGCGTTAAGGCCCCGCGCGACCGCGAAGCTCCCGAGCGCGCGCTCCATGCCTGCATCCACCTGGCTCATGGCGGGAGCGTCGAGCCGGCTGCTCCAGCCGCCCAGCGCGACCAGGATCAGCAGCGCGACGATGCAGATGCGTTTGGCCATGGTGCTCTCCTGTCGTGCTCCACTGTGCGGCGCTCCCGGCGCGGCGGTGATCGGTCGGGGTGCCTCCGTCACGGTGTCGCCTCCCCGGGTTTGCGCAACTCCTCCCGCAGATCCACCACCCGCACCGCCATGGCCTCGGTGTCGCCGTAGTCGATGAACTGCGCGTAGCGTGTGTGCGATCCGCGCACCTTGCGTGCGTGCTTGATCGGGCACCAGTACTGCTCGGT
>CAIXOY010000361.1 GCA_903921135.1 uncultured Gammaproteobacteria bacterium | reverse complement strand
CGGCCTCACGGGTGCTGTGTTTCTGGGCGCCTCGGGCTATGTGCTCACCACGCGCAAGAACCTGAGCTGGATGGGCACCACGCTCTTCGCCGGCGTGCTGGTGGCCTTCCTCGCGGGGCTCGCGGCCGTGTTCTTCAAGATGCCGGCTCTCTCGCTCGCGGTATCGGCGCTGTTTGCACTGCTGATGAGCGCGATGATCGCCTTCGAGACCAGCGCCATCATCCACGGCGGTGAGCGCAACTATGTGTTGGCCACCGTGAGCCTCTTCGTATCGCTCTTCAACCTTTTCGCGAGCCTCCTGCACTTGCTGGGTATCACGGGCGGCGACGAGTAATCACAGGAGCTTCCTGCAACGCCGACCGCGCCCGGTGACGACAACCGGACGCGGTTTTTGCGGGGCCGCCCTCACAACAGTGAGGGCGTTTTTTCTTCGTTTTACCCCCCATTGACGGCATCGGGCCTGCACGGGCTCACCGGCAATGGCTACCCTCCAAACCATGTTTGCTAATCTGGGCGTACCCGCAGACCCCGACGCGGGGTCGGCGCCGCACTTCGGCGAGCGCCACCGGGACGAAACGGCAGACACAGGAGAGTTCTCATGGGCAACACGCCACCCGTGGCGATCGTGATGGGTTCACGCAGCGACTGGCCAACCATGGGCGAGGCAACGAAGGTGCTCGATGCGCTCGGTGTGCCCTGGCATGCCGAGGTCGTATCGGCCCATCGCACGCCACAAAAGATGGTAGCCTTCGCCGAGTCTGCCGCCGGCCGTGGCGTTCGCGTCATCGTCGCAGGCGCGGGCGGTGCAGCACACCTGCCCGGCATGATCGCGGCATTGACTCCCCTGCCCGTTCTTGGCGTGCCGGTGCAGAGCGCCGCACTGAATGGCATCGACAGCCTTCTCTCCATCGTCCAGATGCCGCGCGGTGTTGCCGTTGGCACTCTGGCCATCGGGGCCGCTGGCGCCTTCAACGCCGGTTTGCTCGCCGCACAGATCCTTGCCGGCAGCGATCCCGCACTGATGGACCGCATTACCGCTTGGCGGGCGGAACGCAGCAGGGAAGTTCTCGAGAATCCTGATCCCGTTGGAAAGACTTCATGAAACGTCTGCTCGTCATCGGCGACGGCCAACTCGGCCTCATGCTCGCAGAGGCTGCGTCCCGGATTGGCCTGATCCTTGACCGCGTGTCGCCAGAGCAGTCATTGCTTTTTCATGGCACCGGTCGCCACGGCATCGCCCTGCCGCACGACTGGTCGGCCGCGGACTACGAGATCATCACCGCCGAGCGCGAACACCTCCCCGCCAATGCATTGATGGCACGGCTCGCAGAGCACCCGGGGTTCGGCGTGCGCTCTGCGATTACGACGCTCGCCGATCGCCGCTCGCAAAAAGCGCTTCTCGACCGCCTCGGCGTCGCCACGTCCGAATGGTGCGTTGTGGAGTCGCAAGAGGACATCGAGCGCCACTCCCGCGTACATGGCGGCACGGTGGTGGTGAAAGCTGCACAGGGCGGCTATGACGGCCGGGGCCAGTGGCGGCTCGACGCCACGCGGGCGGGAGCCGCGCCTGCCGAACTGTATGGCCGCATGATCGCGGAGCGCAGCGTGCGCTTCGTGCGGGAGTTGTCTCTTGTGGGCGCACGCAAGGCAGACGGCAGTTGCGTGTTCTACCCGCTGGTCGAGAACCGCCACCGCGAGGGCATGCTGAGCTTCACGCTCGCGCCAGCGGGCGGTGCCCGCGACTACCAGCCACGCGCGGAGCAGATGCTTCGCTGCATCATGGACGAGCTGGACTACGTGGGTGTGATGGCCGTGGAGCTCTTCGAGGAAGACGGCACCTTGCTGGTCAACGAACTCGCACCGCGCGTGCACAACAGCGGGCACTGGAGCCAGGACGGCGCCACCACGGACCAGTTCGAGCTCCACCTGCGCGCGTTGTGTGGTTTGCCGATGCCTGCACCCGGCTCGGTTGGCCACACGGTGATGATCAACCTCGTGGGTTGCGAATTCGACCCCGCGTGGCTTTCCCTGCCAACCGCGAAGCTGCACTGGTACGGGAAAGAATTCCGCGGAGGTCGCAAGCTGGGGCATATCAATCTGCAGGCGCCCACGCGGCAAGCACTGTTGACGCAACTCGCATCGATGGCGCCACTGCTGGACCGCGATCACGCCGTCGTGGTGGAAGAAGCATCGGCGCGGCTGCGACTGGCGCAGGCAGAGAGCGAGCCGGCACAGGCCTGATCGTCCACGCGGCGTCGCTCGATCATGGTGAACCGATGAAAACCTTCGCTCTGTTCGCCCTGCTCTTCCTTGCTGCTCTCGCAGGGGCCCGCGCAACCGCAGGCGAAACTGCTCGACTGCTGGACGCATCCACCGCGCGCGAGCACCTGCTCACGCTGGTCGCCGAGCGGCTGGAACAGATGCCCCGAGTAGCAGCCGCCAAATGGCGTGACGGCAAAGCTGTATCGGACCCTGCCCGCGAGCAGGCACTCCTTGCGACGCTGGGAGAGGACGCCGCAGCGCGGGGGCTGCAGGCAGACGGTGTGGCCGCGCTCTTCACGCTGCAGATGCGGCTCGCGCGGGAGGCGCAGGAGCGTGCATTCGTGCGCTGGCGTGCAGAAGGCTGCACAGACTGTGCAGCGGCGCCCGCGCTCGCTGCATTGCGGCAGGTGCTCGATGGCATCGGGCAGTCGCAGCTCGAGGCGCTGTATCTGCTTGTGCCGCTGGAGCGTGCCGAAAATCCACCGCCGCTGTCGGCGGCGTTGCAGGCACGGCTGGACGCACTCATCCCCGCTGCGGCATCACGCGCAGAGCTGTTGCAGCTGATCGATGCGATCCGCCTGCAATCCACACCCGGGCTCGCCCGCGCCCGTGCCAACGGCGTGCTGCGTTTCGGCGTGCCAGGGGATTACGCCCCCTTCGCGCTGCAGCAGGCGGGCGCTCTGAGCGGCGCCGACATCGCGCTTGCGCAGGCGCTGGCCGCCGCTCTGGGGCTGGAGCCCGTGTTCCTGCGCAGCAGCTGGCCGGGGCTCGCGCAGGATCTGCAACGCGACGCCTTCGACATCGCCATCGGCGGCGTGAGTGTCACACCCGAGCGCGCGCAACTCGGTCGTTTTACGCGCGTGTATCACGAAGGCGGCAAAACGTTGCTCGCACGCTGCGCCGATGCCGCGCGCTTCAACAGCGCCGACGCTGTGAACGCCCCCGATGTGCGGCTGATAGTGAACCGGGGCGGCACCAACGAATCGGTGGCACGCGCGCTGCTTCCGCAGGCATCGCTTCGCGTGTATCCCGACAACATCGGCGTCTTCGCGGAAGTGGCCGAAGGTCGAGCCGACGTGATGCTCACCGACGATGTGG
>CAIXOY010000360.1 GCA_903921135.1 uncultured Gammaproteobacteria bacterium | reverse complement strand
GTACAGATCCACCAGCGCCCGCAGTTCCTCTCCGCGCGTGGAGGCGAGGCGCAGCCGCTGGTCCAGCAGTTGCTGATCGGAGTTCAGGATTTCGAGATAGCTCGACAGCCCTTCCTCGTAGCGTGCGCGGGAGAGCTTCACGGCGTCTTCCAGTGCCTCGACGCCTCCCTCGAGTTCCCGACGCACGGCGCCGAGTTTCTCCACCGCGACCAGCGCATCGGCTACTTCACGGTAGGCATTCAGTGCGGCCTCGCGGTAGCGATAGACCGCCTGTTCGCGCCGTGCCTTCGCCGCCGCGTAGTTCGATGCGATCTTGCCGCCCTGGAAAATCGGCGCGAAGAGGCTGGGGCGCAGCTGGCTGTTCTCCGAGCCCTTGTCGAGCAGGCCCGAGACATCGCCGCTCACGGAGCCCAGCACACCGCTGATCGAGAGCGTGGGGAAGAACAGCGCCTTGGCCGCACCCACATCCGCGTTAGCCGCCACCAGTTGCTGCTCGGCCGCGAGTACGTCCGGGCGCCGTTCCAGCAGCGCGGCCGGCAGCCCCGGCGGCACTGCGGGCGGTGCGCCAAAGGCCTCCATCGGTACGCCGCGATCGATGCCACCCGGTGCGCGCCCGAGCAACAGGCTGAGCGCGTTCTCGACCGTGGCGATCTGCTGCTCCAGTTGCGGCACCAGCACCGCGGTGCGCGCGCGGTTGGCGAGTGCGCTGTCGACTTCCAGGCGGTTCGAGAGGCCGCCCTTCAGGCGCTTGCGGTAGTAGGCCACCGTGGCTTCGTTCGCCTCGACCGTCTGGCGCGCGACCTCCAGTTGCAGATCGAGTTCACGCAGCAGCACATAGGCCGAGGCCACGTCCGCGACCAGCGAGACCAGTGCCGCCCGGCGGCCTTGTTCCGTTGCCAGATAAGCTGCCCACGCGGATTCGGAACCGCGGCGGTTACGCCCGAACAGATCCACCTCCCACGACACCACAACGCCCGCGTCCCAGTTGTTGAAGGCGCGGTCCACGCCGGGGCGCGGCGGGTCTGTGATCGTCGAGTTGCGTTGCGAGGTGTAGCCGCCGTTAAGGCCTGCATCCGGAAGCAGCGCGGCGCGGGCGATGCCGTAGCGTGCGCGTGCCTCGGCCACGCGTGATGTGGCGATGGCCAGATCGAGGTTGCTGCGGATCGCCTCGCGTACCAGCGCCTGCAGTACGGGGTCTCTGCTCAGGCTCCACCAGCCCGCATCCGCAATCGATGCCGCGTCTGCCTCGGCGAGCGTGCCGCGGAATTGCTCCGGCACGGGCTCATCAGGGCGCTGGTAGTCGGGGCCCATCGCGCAGCCCGTCAGCAGTGCCGCAAGCAGGGCGGCGGGTAATCGCCTGCGTACGTTCATGGATGGCCTCCGTCGTGCGCTGCCACAGGCGCAGGAGTGTCACCACCCTTCTTGCCCGTCAGGCGTTCCACCAGCACGTAGAGCACTGGCACCAGACACACCCCAAGGAGGGTCGCGAACAGCATGCCCGAGAACACCGTCATGCCCATCACTTTCCGTGAGAATGCGCCCGCGCCACTGGCGGTGAGCAGCGGCACCACGCCGAGGATGAAGGCAAACGCCGTCATGAGGATGGGCCTGAAGCGCAGCCGCGCGGACTCCAGCACCGCGCTGGTGGCGTCACGCCCTTGCTGCTGCAGCATGCGTGCGAACTCCACGATCAGGATCGCGTTTTTGGCCGCGAGCCCGATCAGCATGATCAGACCGATCTGCGCGAAGATGTTGTTCACGAAGACGGGCGGCACCACGAGCCCTGCAGCCCACAGCCCGAAGAAGGCGCCGAAGACCGCGAAGGGCGTACCCAGCAGCACGCTGAAGGGCAGCGTCCAGCTCTCGTACTGCGCGGCCAGCACCAGGAAGACGAGGAAAATCGCCACCGCGAACACGGGCATCGGGTTGGGCGCGACCTTTTCCTGATAGGACACGTCTGACCAGGTCTGCGTCACGCCGTCTGGCAATACCTCTGCGGCTACCTCCTCAAGGGCGCGCATGGCGTCGTCGCTGCTGTAGCCCGCTGCGGGCGCGCCACTCAGTTCCGCCGAGCGGTAGAGGTTGAAGCGGTTGGTGAATTCCGGGCCCGTGGTGGGGCTGGTGCTCACCAGTGTGTCGAGCGGCACCATCTTGCCGCCTGCGCCACGCACGAAGAACAGCCCTAGCTGCTCCGGATCCCGGCGGAACTCGGGCTCTGCCTGCACGTAGACCTTGTAGACGCGCCCGAATCGGTTGAAGTCGTTCACGTAGGCACTGCCGAGGAGCGCGCCCAAGGTGGTGTTCACGTCCGTCAGCGGCACGCCGCTCTTCAACACTTTGCTCCTGTCCACCTCGGCGAAGATCTGCGGCACGCTGGAGCGGTAAGCGCTCTGGATGCGGCCGATCTCGGGGCGCTCGCGCGCGGCCGTGATGAATCGCTGCGTCTGCTCGGCAAGGAACTGCGGCGAACGTCCGCCGCGATCCTGCAGTTGCATCGTGAAGCCGGAACCGGTGCCCAGACCCGGAATGGGCGGCGGCGGGAAGGCTGCCACCATGGCCTCGGGGACTTCCTTTGCGAGGCGCTCATTCAGGTGCTTGGCAATCAGCAGCGCGTGATTCTCCAGGCCGGGCCGCTCACCCCACTCCTTGAGCTGCACGAAGACGAAACCCATGTTCGAGGAATACGCGCCCGCCACCAGGCTGAAACCCGTGATGGTGTTGAAGCCCTCGATGCGCTCCTCCGACTCCAGCACCTTCTCGACCTTGCGCATCACGGCATCGGTGCGCTCAAGCGAGGAGGCATCCGGGAGCATCAGGTTCACCAGCAGGAAGCCCTGGTCCTCGTCCGGCACGAAGCCCGTGGGCACGCGCGAGGCCAGCAGCGCTGCGAGCGCCACGATGCCGCCGATCAGGAAAACGCTGCGCCAGAGCTTGCGCACCAGCAGGCTGGTGAAGCCCACATAGCGTGCAGTGCCGCGGCCGAAGAAGGCATTGAACCTGTCGTAGAAGGGCGTGAGCCAGCTCTTCTGTCCGTGCGTGGGCTTCAGCATCTTGGCGGCGAGGGCAGGGGAGAGCGTGAGCGCGTTGAAGGCCGAGAGCAGCACCGAGATGGCGATGGTGATCGCGAACTGCTGGTAGAAGCGCCCCGTGATCCCGGGGATGAACGCCACCGGGATGAACACGGCCGCGAGGATCAGCGCGATCGCCACCACCGGACCGGAGACCTCTTTCATCGCCTTGAGCGTCGCCTCGCGCGGGGAGAGCCCCTGCTCGATATGGTGCATCACGGCCTCGACCACCACGATCGCATCGTCCACCACGATGCCGATGGCGAGCACCAGACCCAGCAGCGAGAGCACGTTGATCGAGAAGCCGAGCATGGGGAAGAACATGAAGGCGCCGATCAGCGAGACCGGCACCGTGAGAAGCGGAATCAGCGTCGCGCGCCAGTTCTGCAGGAAAATGAAGACCACGATGATCACGAGCACGATCGCCTCGAAGAGCGTGTGCACGATCTCCTTGATTCCCTCGCTGACGGGCAGTGTGGTGTCCAGCGAGACGCTGTAGCCGAGATCCTGCGGGAAACTCCCGGAGAGTTCCTCCATTGCCTCACGGACTTTGCCCGCCACCTCGAGTGCGTTGGTGCCCGGGATCTGGTAGATCGCCATGATGGCGCCGGGCTGGCCGTTGTAGCGGCCGATGGCGTTGTAGAGCTGTGTGCCGAATTCGATGCGCGCCACGTCACGCAGGAGCACCTGCGAGCCATCGGCGTTCGAGCGCACGATGATCTGCCCGAACTCCTCCTCGTTCAGCAGCCGGCCCTGTGTCTTCACCGTGTAGGTGTACTCGGTGCCGGGTGCGGCTGGCGCGCCACCGATCTGGCCCGCGGGGCTCAGCGTGTTCTGCTGCGAGATGGCGTTGACGATGTCCGGCACCGTGAGGCCCAGGTTCGCGATGCGGTCGGGCCGCAGCCAGATGCGCATCGCGTAATCGCTGCCGCCGAAGAGGTTCACCTGCCCCACGCCGGGAATCCGTGCGAGGTTGTCGGTGATGTTGATGCTGGCGTAGTTCGAGAGGAAGCTCGTCTTGTAGGTGCCGTTCGGTGATTTCAGCGAGATGATCATCAGCGGGAAAGACAGCGATTTCTTCACCGAAACGCCGACGTTCTTCACCTGCTGTGGCAAAGAGGGCATGGCTTCCGACACGCGGTTCTGCGTCAGCACGTTCGCCTTGTCCAGATCCGTTCCCACCTCGAAGCTCACTTTCAGCGTGAAGCTGCCGTCATTGGCGTTGGTGGACTTCATGTAGATCATGTCCTCCACGCCGTTCATCTTCTGTTCGAGCGGCGTGGCAACGGAGGCTTCTACATCGGTGGCGCTGGCGCCGGTGAAGCTCGTGCTCACCTGCACCATGGGCGGCACGATCTCGGGGTACTGGGCGATGGGCAGTCCGGACATCGCGACGGTGCCGAGCAGCACCATCACGATCGAGATCACCATCGCGACGATGGGGCGGTCGACGAAAAATGACGACATGGCGGGATCAGCCCTTGCCCGCGGCTGCGGGCTCCGCGCTGGCGCCGGTGCTCTCGAGTTTCGCGGGGCTGGCGTTGACGCTCATGCCCTCGCGCAGACGCTGCAG
>CAIXOY010000359.1 GCA_903921135.1 uncultured Gammaproteobacteria bacterium | reverse complement strand
GGAGCGGCTTGTTCCAGTTCGTCGATGAGACGCTGGCGCAGGGCCTTGAAACCGCCGGGCACCACCTGCAGGGGAGTGCCAGCTTCGGCGGCCCATTGTGCGGCAGTACGGGAACGCAGCCCCCCGCGCCAGCAGTAAAGCCACGCATCAGGGTGCGTGCGCGCGAAGTCGCACCACGCCGCAACACGCGCCTCTTTCACGGCACCGTCCACAAGGCGATGACCCAACGCGATGGCCGCATCCTGCCCTTTCTCCTTGTAGCAGGTGCCCACGCGCTCGCGTTCCGCCGTGTCGAGGATGGGGAGGTTCACCGCGCCCGGCATGGTGCCCCGCACAAACTCGATCTCGGCCCGGACGTCGATGAAGGGCGTGCCCGCGAGCAGCAATTCGCCCAGAAGGCGAGCATGCTCGGCGTTCATGAGCGGACTGCACTTGCACCGCGTTGCGTGGAGCGTGCATGGCTATCTCGCATCTCGGTAAAGGACCCCTGCGCCATCGGCATACAACACTGCTCCCTCGGCAACGCGGCGGAGGGTAGCACGCGTTCTTGACGCCCTGTTTCCGCGCCGTATCGGAACACGGGGGCGAGATCTGATCAGCCCGCCGTTGTTGCTAATAATTCTCATTAGCTCCTATGATCGACCCATGAGCAGCGCAACTCACATCAGCTTCGCAGACCTCCACCGCGGCGATCGGGCCGAGGTGGTTGGCTTCGACGGCATGCCGGAGCACTACCGGAACCGCCTGCTCAGCATGGGCCTTACCCCCGGGACGGTCTTCCTGGTCGAGCGCCCTGCCCCACTGGGCGATCCGGTGGAAATATGCCTGCGCGGCTTCCGAATGAGCCTGCGCCGCGATGAAGCTGCATCCCTGCAGGTGAAGCGCCTGTGAGCCGCTCTGCCACCATCGCGCTGGTCGGTAATCCGAACTGCGGCAAAACCACACTTTTCAACCGCCTGACGGGCGCGCAACAGCGGGTAGGGAACTGGCCCGGCGTCACCGTGGAGCGCAAGACCGGGCATTTCGAACACGCGGGCCATCGCCACGCACTGGTGGACCTTCCGGGGACCTTCTCGCTGCACGTCTCGCACGAGGCGGATTCGCTGGACCAGCAGATCGCACAGTCTTTCGTGCTTTCCGGCGAGCCGGATCTGCTGCTGAACATCATCGACGCGAGTTCGCTCGAGCGGGGGCTTTATCTCGCCAGCCAGTTGCTGGATGCCGGCCTCCCGATGGTGATTGCCCTGAACATGCTCGATGTCGCCAACGCGCGCGGCCTGCATATCGACACCCTGAAGCTTTCCGAGCGCCTTGGCTGCCCGGTGGTGCCGGTGATTGCCAGCCGTGGCGAAGGCATCGAGGCGCTGCTGGATGCCATCGAGACCCAACTCCGGGCCAAAGCCCCCCCGGCAAGGCTTGCACTGGCGGCCGCTTTCGAAGAGACGCTGCTGGCGGTGCAGGACGCCCTGCCCGGTCAACTGCGCGGCGCCAACGCACGTCTCGTGGCAGCAGCCGTGCTGGAACGCGATGCCGCGATCTTGCAGCGCCTCGGACCGGAGGACACGGAACGCCTGATCGCACGGGTCGAGGCGCTGGAGAAGCGCATCAACCGCGGCGCGGCTGATGCCCTGATCGAGGAGCGATATCGCGCCATTGCCACCCTGCTCCAAGGCACCCTGGTGCAAGGCGAGGCATCATCCCGGGACCACACCGCATGGCTCGACGCCGTGCTGCTGGATCGCTGGGCCGCGTTCCCGCTGTTTCTCGGCATCATGTATCTGATGTTCACCTTCACGATCAACGTGGGCGGTGCTTTCATCGACTTCTTCGACATCACAGGAGCCGCGCTCTTCGTCGAATTGCCAAGGACGCTGATGCACGCTGCGGGGCTGCCCGAGTGGCTGGTGGCCGGGCTTGCAGATGGCGTAGGCGGCGGCATGCAACTGGTAGCGAGTTTCGTGCCCGTGATCGCGAGCCTCTTCCTGTTCCAGAGTTTTCTCGAGGATTCGGGCTACATGGCCCGCGCGGCGTTCATCCTGGACCGGCTGATGCGCGCTGTCGGGCTCCCGGGCAAGAGCTTCGTGCCGCTCATCGTCGGCTTCGGCTGCAACGTTCCTGCTGTCATGTCAACGCGCGGTCTCGATGCACAGCAGGACAGGCTGCTCACCACACTCATGGCCCCCTTCATGTCCTGCGGCGCACGGCTCACGGTCTATGCGCTGTTCGCTGCAGCGCTGTTTCCGCGCAACGGCCAGAACGTCGTGTTCGCCTTGTACCTGATCGGAGTGGTGCTGGCCGTGGGCACGGGTTGGATGGTGCGCAAGGCGCTGCTGCGGCGTGATCTCTCGGCCTTCGTCATGGAATTGCCGCCCTATCACCTGCCGACACTGCGGGGATTGCTGATCCACACCTGGCACCGGCTCAAGGGCTTCGTGCTGCGTGCAGGCAAGGCCATCGTCGCGGTGGTGGTGGTGTTGAACGTGGTGAATTCGCTGGGTACCGATGGCAGCTTTGGCAACCAGAACACCGACAAATCGGTGCTGTCCGCCATCGGCAAGGCGATCACACCCGTGTTCGCGCCACTCGGCCTGCGCGAAGAGAACTGGCCCGCCACCGTGGGCATTTTCAGCGGCATCTTCGCCAAGGAAGTGGTGGTAGGCACCCTGGACGCGCTCTATTCGAGCCTCGACAACGAAGACGCCACACCGCAGGAGGCACCCACGGTGCGCGCGCTGCTGGAGGAGGCCGTCGCATCGGTACCCCGCAATCTCGGGGAACTGGGCGATCGGCTGTCAGACCCGCTCGGGCTCGACATGGGTGATATCAGCAACGCGGAGGCAGCTGCCGAAGCGCAGGAAATCCATGTCGGGACGCT
>CAIXOY010000358.1 GCA_903921135.1 uncultured Gammaproteobacteria bacterium | reverse complement strand
GTGTTCAGCAACCACACAAAGCGCGACAAGCACCTGCGCGATGACGACTTCCTCGACGCGGAGGCTCACCCGGAGGCAGTCTTCGAAGCTAACGGTCTGACGCTGGACGAAGACGGCAAAGGTACGCTGAAAGGCCGTCTCACACTGCGTGGCCAGACGCGGCCAGTGGAGCTGGACGTGCGCCTGAACAAGGCCGCGGACTATCCCTTCCCGCTCGGGCTCGCGCGCTACACCCTCGGCATATCCGCCAGCACCACGCTGAGACGCAGCGAGTGGGGCATGGACTACGCCGTCGCCAACGGGCTGGTGGGCGACGAAGTGCACATGAGCTTCGAGATCGAGGCCAACCGCGAATAGACCGCCTGCGGAAGCAGACGGCTGTCGCGGGCGTGGCCCGCTCCCACACTGTTGGAGGGGGCCATGCCCCCGATGCATCGGTGAGCGCCGCTGTCGCGGGCGTGGCCCGCTCCCACGGGGAGGTGCGGCGGGCGACGCTGTGCGGATCAGGCGCGAATCCGCGCCCCCTTCGGATCCCACGCGGCTTGCCGCAGCACATGCGCTGATCTGCTCTCGCCTACCACATCCACGCTGAGCGCAGGCGCCTCTCGCACGATATCGCGATCGATATAGGCCAGCGCCAGGCTCTGTCCGACGTGATGACCGAACGCACCGGAGGTGGTGTAGCCCACCAGCCTGCCCTCGCACTTCACCGGCTCGAAGCCCGAGGCGTCGGCATCGGTGGCATCAATGGCAAGCGTCACCAGCACGCGCGGTGCGGGTGATTCGCGCTCACGCAACGCAGCATCGCGCCCGATGAAATCACCCTTGTCGAAGGCCACGTGCCGGTCGAGACCACACTGCCCCGGCGTGTTCGCCTGCGTGAATTCCGTGGACCAGATGCCGTAGCTCTTCTCTAGCCGCAGCGAATCCAGCGCGCGATTGCCGATGTTGCGCAAACCGCGCTCACGGCCCGATGCCATCAGCGCGTGATGGAGCGCGCGCTGCTCGGCGGCAGGCACATAGATCTCGTAGCCCAACTCGCCGGTCAGCGAGAGCCGTGCCACCACCGCACGCGCAAGGCCCACATCGAACTGCGCGCAGCTCATGAAGGGGAATGCGGCGTTCGAGAGATCGCCCTCGACCAGCGGTTGCACGATCTCCCGCGCCAGCGGACCCGAGAGCGCAAAGCCCGTCCACGTGTCCGAGAGATTGCGGAAGCTCACGCCGTGCTCAGGCAGCGAGTCGCGGAACCAGCGCCCGTGCCACTCCTGCAGGTAGTAGGAACCGATCAGCCAGAAGCGGTCTTCCGCCAGGCGGCTCACCGTGAGATCGCCCATCAGCTTGCCGCCGTGGCCGCGCATGGGCGCGAGGCGCACGCGGCCCACCGCAGGCAGGCGGCAGGCGAGCAGGCGGTCGAGCCAGGCCGCAGCACCAGGGCCGCTCACTTCGTAACGCGCGTAGACGGAGGCATCGAACATCCCCGCGGCCTCGCGCGTGGCGCGCACTTCTTCCGCGACGAATCCATGCGCATTCGAGCGGCGCACGGTGGGATTCTCGATGAAACCGTTCGCGCCACGCGCGAAAAACTGGGGCGTCTCCATACCCCAGGTGCAGCCGAAGAGCGCGCCGTCGGCGGCAAGCACATCGTGCACGGGTGAGGTCTTCAGCGGGCGGCCCGCCGGGAGTTCCTCGTTGGGGTAGGAAATCACGAAGCGCCGCGCATAAAACTGCCGCGTCATATCGCGCAGATAACGCTCCTGCGAGGCAAAGGCTCCGTAGCGCGCCACATCCATGCCGAAGATGTCGTGGCCCGGATCGCCGTTGATCATCCACTGCGCGAGCGTGAGCCCGATCGCACCGCCCTGCGAGAATCCGCCCATGCAGCCGCAGGCCACCCAGTAGTTCTTCTTGCCGGGCACGGGGCCGACCAGCGGGTTGCCGTCGGGCGTGAAGGTGAAGGCGCCGTTCACCCAGCGCTTGATGCCCACCTCGGAGAGCGCCGGGAAGCGCGAGAAGCCGATCTCGAGCTCCGGCAGGATGCGGTCCACGTCCGGCGGCAAGAGATCCATGCCGTAATCCCAGGGCGCGCCTTCGGGGCACCAGTGGCGCGGATCGCGCTCGTAGACGCCGAGCAGCGCGCCCTTGCCGAGCGGTTGCAGATAGGTGAAACCCTCGAGATCCGTGATGGACACGAACTCGCGGTCCATCGCGGCGAGCATCGGCACATCATCCGTCACCAGGTAGTGGTGCGACATCGGCGTGACGGGCAGATCGACACCCACCATGCGCCCGACCTTGCGCGCCCACAGGCCCGCGGCGTTCACCACGTGCTCGGCATTGATGGTGCCTTTTTCCGTGATCACATCCCAGGAACCATCCGGGCGCTGCTGAAGATCGAGTACGCGGTTACGCAGGATCACGTCCGCGCCGCGTTGCTTCGCGGCGATAGCGAAGGCGTGCGTGGTGCCGTGCGCGTCCATGTAGCCTTCGTGGGCGTCGAAGAGCCCGCCCTTCAAACCGCTGACATCCACCAGCGGGCACATCTCGCGGATCTGCTCGGGCGTGACAAGCCGGGTCTCCATGTCCATGGTTTCGTACATCGCGCGCTCGGCCTTCAGCATCTGCCAGCGCTCATCGGAGGCCGCGAGGCTGATGCCTCCGATCATGTGCATGCCCACACTCTGGCCGCTCTCTTTCTCGATCTCGTCGTAGAGGCGGATCGTGTAGCCCTGCAGCGCCGCGATGTTCGGGTCGTCGTTCAGCGCGTGGAAGCCGGCAGCGGCGTGCCAGGTCGAACCCGAGGTGAGTTCGGCACGCTCGATCAGCGCCACATCGCGCCAGCCGTAACGGGCCAGGTGGTAGAGCACGCTTGTGCCCACGATGCCGCCACCGATCACGACGACGCGATAATGCGATTTCATCTGCAGATCTCCCGGGTTTGCCGTGTCACTTCGCGAGATCACGGAGTATCGAATCGTAGTGCGCGAGCGCGCCGTCGATGGCGGCGACGGGGGACTTCTCGTTCAGTCCGTGCGCGTAAGACTCCCCCTTCTGCGAGAACATCCCCGAGAGCCCATAGCTCGGCACACCGGCGGCGCGGAAATACATGCTGTCGGTGGCGCCCGCCGACATCGAGGGCGAGATCGGGATGCCGGGGTAGAGCGCGTGGACGGAGCGCTTCACGGCCGCCATCACATCCGGGCGTAGCGGTGAGGCCGGGCTGTCGAGCGCGCCGTCGTTGCGGCGCGTGATGCTGACAGCGGGATCAGCCATCACGGAGGCCAGCGTCTGGCGAACGGATTCCGCGGGCGTGCCGGGGAAAATGCGGCAGTTCACCACCGCAGTTGCGCGCTGCGGCAGCGCATTCGGCGCATGCCCGCCGCCCTGCATCGTCGCCACGCAAGTGGTGCGCAGCATGCCCACGTTGCCGAGTTCGCTCTCAAGCGTGGCGATCGCCGCAGTATCCGTCGGGTCTTCGGCAAAGCGCTTCATGGCAGCGCCCATCTCGCCGGGATACTCGCCCGCAGCCGCGGCAAAGGCACCGCGCGTGATCTCGTTCGACATCACGGGGAAGCGGTACTCGGAAACACGCACCATGGCACGCGCGAGGCGGTAGATAGGGTTGCCGGGCGTGGGGCGGCTCGAATGGCCGCCCGGATCCGTGGCCACGACGTCAAAATCCGCGTAGCTCTTCTCGGCGCCCTGAATGCCGTAAGACACCGCCTTGCCATCACGCATCAAGCCGCCACCGCCATCCACGTTGATGACGAGCTCCGCGTTGGCGAGACGCTTTGCCAGCACCGCTGTGGTGGCCATGCGCGTTTCCTCATCGCCCGAGAGCGCGAGGATCACATCACGGCCGGGCGTCCAGCCCTCGCGGCGCAGCTTGGTGAGCGCGGTCACGGCCATGGAGACGTCGAACTTGTTGTCGGAGGCGCCGCGCCCGTAGACGTAGCCGTTCTCGACCACCGGCGTGAAGGGATCGCGCTCCCAGTCTTCGGGTTTGGCTTCCACCACGTCCATGTGGCCCAGCACCACGATGGGCTTTTTCGCGGGATCACGTCCCGGGTAACGGGCAATCAGGATGGCGGAGTCTTCCACCTCGTCGATGGTGATTTCGTTTGCCGCGTAGCCCGACTCCACCAGCACGCCCTTGAGATAGGCGGCATAGGCCGGCATCTGCCCTCCCCCGGCCACGGTGCGGAAGGCAACACCGCGCTTCAGCGTCTCGAGCGCCTGCACGTGCAGCGCGGGATCCACGACGGGCGGCGCGGCAAACGCGCTCGCGGCACAAACAACGGCGAGGGCAAGCAGGGAGTGCGGGGCTTTCATGGTGTGCTCCGTGAGGTAGGTGGTGTGGGCTTCAGGTCAGCACGCGCTTCAGGGCCATCTCGGCATCGAACTCGCCGTAATCGCAGGTGAGTTCCTCGCCGGGCTGTATGTCGCACGCCGCTACGTCGAGGCAGAAGACGTATTTGCCGCTCGCGGCATCCAGATAGCTGTAGTGATGCAGGGTGCCGCACGGAATGAATTCCTCAGCGAACAGACCCATGCCATGGATCTCGCTCACGCCCAGACGGGTTTTCACCAGCAGCATGTTGCTGTCCTCAGGAAGATGACGAAACGGCGTGCACCTCTAGCCAGCGCCACAGCGCCGGCGCCCACGCGCGGTCAACATGCAGGCGCCAGCCCGCAGCGCGGCGCGAAACAGCCACCACCAACCCCGCGAACAGCAGACGCGCGGACTCGGTGGCCGGCCCTGGCGCGGCCTCGAAGGCATACTCGCAGCCCTGCGCGAGCAGCGCGGCTGCAGCATCGCCCTCGATATCGATCAGGATCCAGGCATCACCCGCATCGCTCGCGGCGATACGCTCGGCCTCGTGCCAGCCGGGTGCGGCCGCGGGTTCGCCCACGCGCAGCACCGTATCGGGCGCAAGGCGCAGCGCGTAGCTCTCGCGCAAGCAGGTGTCGCGCGGCCCG
>CAIXOY010000357.1 GCA_903921135.1 uncultured Gammaproteobacteria bacterium | reverse complement strand
TCGGGTTGCGGTGTGAACCCGGGCGCGGACGCAGGCGCACCGGGCTCCCAGATGCCGGCGAGTGACCGGAAGACCTCACGGAACACCTCGTCGTAGAGCAGCAGACCGCTGTTGCTGTTGACCAGCAGTACCACTGCAGACTTTGTCTGGGGATGAATACGCAGGAACGAAATGGTGCCTGCAGTGGAACCGTTGTGCCCGACGACCTCTATTCCTTCCGCCCAGTCGTAGAGCGTCCAGCCGAGTCCCCAGCGTCGCGGCAGCAGGTTTGTCGGGGGCCTTGACTGTGTGCTCCAGGCTTCACGGACAAGGGAGTGGTCGAGGAATCCCGCGTTCGCACCGAGACCGAGATACATCTTCACGATCTCGAGCAGGTCGCGCGCACGGCCCGCAGGTGTCGAGCCGGCGGGGCCGTGGCTGGCGAACGCGAAAGGATGGGGGTCCACCTGCCACTGCCGGCTCTGTCGATTACGTACATGCCCCACGGCAAACGGATGACGCAGGGCGAACTCGGGGCGTGTGACCATGGTGTCGATGCCGAGCGGTTGCGCCAGTACCGACTGGAAGACCTGATGCCAGGGTTGACCGGTGACGGTTTCCGCAATCCGGCCGAGGAGCAGCAGCCCGCTGTTGCAGTAGGAGAACATCAACCCGGGCTCGAAGTAATGCGGATGCCGGTTGATCAGCTCCACGTTGCGCCGCAGGGCCTCCTCACCCCAGCCGGTGTCCGTGAAGATCGTGCCCGGCAGGCCGCTCGAGTGGGCAAGCAACTGTCGCACGGTGATGCGTTTCGCGAGGTCCGCTGAGGCGGGAGCGAATTCCGGCACGTACTCCGCCACCGGCGCATCGAGCGCCACCCGACCCTCCTGCACCAGCCGCAGCACCAGGGTGGACGTCAGGGTTTTGGTGATCGAGCCGTATTGAAACAGGGTGTCGGGTGTCACCCTGAGGCCTGTGTTCAGGTTCGCGATGCCCGCAGCGGCCTCAAGCACCTCGCCATCGACCAGCACCGCCATGGAGGCCCCGGGAATGTTCCAGCGCGCGAGCGATTCGGCGAGGAGCGCTTCGATGGTGTGCTGATGCATCCGGCTGACTCCGTAACGGATGTGTTGCTGCAACCCGGAAACATGAGCAATCGCGCGCAGACTGCGACGACCGCTCAGATCAGGATGATTAACTCATGTCGATAATAGTTTATTGACATGTTATAAACGACCCCTTGAGGGTGCGAGGCTGCAGGCGTCTTTCGAGGTGGCGCCGGACGGCCTCTCTGGGTCAGGAGCCAGGCATGAGCGAGTTGTGTGTCATTTCAGCAGAACAGGCCAGCAAGGTGCTCACCTGAGACCTGGCCATCGACTCGGTCCGCAACGCGCTCGAGTCGGTTGCCAGCAACGACTCCCTGCTCTTTCCCGTGCAGATCATGCGCGGCACGGCCGAGTCCGACCTGTTTGCCGTCAAGGCCGGCGTCGAAAAGCGGCACGGCCTGGTGGGGTTCAAGTTTGGCGGGTATTGGCCGGGCAACGCGACATCGGGCCTGCCACCGCACTCCTCCAACACCGTGCTGCTCGACCCTCACACGGGATACCCGCGGGCACTGCTCAGCGGCCGGATCGTCAACCTGTACCGGACCGCCGCGGCCGATGCGGTCGCAGTCGACTGTCTTGCCCGCAAAAATGCCTCCGTGCTCGGTGTGATCGGCGGCGGCCATCAGGCGGAGTACGAGATCCGTGCGATTGCTCATGTGAGGGAACTGGCGCTGATCAAGGTGTTCACCCGCTCGAGGGAACGTGGCGAATGGATCACCCGGCAACTCCGGGACCTTGGCATCGACATCCGGCTGACCGATGCAGAGGGGGCGGTCCGGGGATCCGATATCGTCGTGACCGCGACACCGTCAAAAGCCCCGATTGTGCGCAGTGACTGGGTGTCGGACGGGACGCACATCTCGGCCATGGGTGCCGACACACAGGGCAAGCAGGAGTTGTTCACCGATCTCGTCGCGCGGTCGAGGTTGTTTGCGGACGATGTGCAGCAGTCCATCGCCATCGGAGAGTTCCAGCACGCCCACAGACGAAACGACATTGCCTCAGCAGCGATCTGTCCGATCGGGAACGTCACGCGAGGCGTCGCCCTTGGGCGCACCAGCGATGCGGATACCACGATTTTCGACAGCTCCGGCATTGCCATCCAGGATCTCGCGATCGCGGCAGCCATTTTTGAGCGCGCGACAGCGCTTGGCCACGCTACACGGATCGACTTCTAGGGCGTTGCTCTGCCCGTCGTACGGCGCTGCTGAACACGTTCATACGGGCCCGCGCATGCGCCGCCCGGGTTCGTGCGGCCTCAGCGCGATTGCGGGGCCATCTCCAGCGACCGGCCAAGCCGCTCCTCGAGTCCGGTCCGCGCCTGCGTTATACGGTCTGCGTGCCGCGAACGCGCGAAGTCGGTGATGTCCTCCCAGCGCGACATCACATCCTCGGCCGAGAAATCCTCGCGGAAAAAAACCCCCTCCGACTGCTCCCAGCGCGTCTGAGAGACCCAGCCACCGCTCGCCTCGAAGAGCTTGCCGTTCACCGGACAGCTCTCGTGCGACAGCAGTACGACGAGCGGCGTGATGTACTCCGGGCGGAGCGCGGCACGCACCTCTTCGGGCAGTACGGTGGCGGTGAGGCGAGAGCCCGCGGTGGGCGCCACCGTGTTGCAGAGAATGTTTTTCGAGGCGCCCTCGACCGCCAGGGTCTGCGCGAGGCCGAGCAGGCCCAGCTTTGCCGCGGCGTAGTTTGCCTGCCCGAAGTTGCCATAAAGGCCCGCGACGGAGGTTGTCATCAGCACGCGGCCGTAGCCCGCAGCGCGCATGTGCGGCCATGCCGCACGCGTGACTTTGTAGCTTCCGTAGAGATGTACGCGATAGATGATGTCCCAGTCGGCATCGGCCATCTTGGCAAACGAGGCGTCGCGAAGGATCCCCGCATTGTTCACGACGACGTCTACACGGCCGAACGTGTCCATCGCCGTCTGCACCACCTTGTCGCCGTCTTCGACGCTGTCGGTGTTGGCAACCGCTTCTCCGCCGGCGGTACGGATCTCCTCGACCACGGCCTGCGCGGCCGACGCGCTGGCACCCGTTCCGCCGATTCCGCCGCCGAGGTCGTTCACCACGACCCGCGCGCCACGCTGCGCGAAATCAAGCGCGTGGCTCCTGCCGAGACCGTTGCCCGCACCGGTGACGATGACGACCCGATCATCAAAACGAAGTGACATGGGAGCGTCCTCCTCTGCGTTGAATCAACCGATGGCCACGACGGCATCACCGATGAGCGTCTCGCGCCCGTCGGCAGCGACGGCAGATACATGCAGCCGCAGCCGCCGCTCGCCGTCTTCCACGAACGCCTCTCCGACAATCACGTTGCAGGAAATGCTGTCGTGCACCTGCGTGATCGACACGAAGCGTGCGCCGAACTCCCGGAGCCGGCCGGCACCCACCTGGGCCGTGACGGCGCGGGCGAGGACGCCGAAGGAGAGCATCCCGTGCGCGAACACATCGGGCAGTCCTGCTGCCTTCGCGAAATCACTGTCGATGTGCGCCGGGTTGTGGTCGCCCGAGGCGCCGGCATAGAGCGCAAGGGTGGTGCGGGTAATGGGGCCGAAGTTCAGCCCCGGCAGCACGTGGCCCGGCGTCAGGGCGGCGAGATCCGGAAGGGTGCTCATGCCACAGCCCCCGCGTCGGGAAGGCGGTGGAGCAACGTACGCCGCGCGCGCACCAGTACGCCGCGGGTCGGGTGGACGATGCGCGATTCCGAGGTGACGAATTCCATGGCGCCGCCCTTCTTGTCGTAGAAATCCACCACCGTGGTGCTCAGTTCCACCTCGTCTCCCGCGTACATCGGGCCGTGATAGAAGTAACGCTCGTCGCCGTGCAGCAGGTAGCGGAAATCGCAGCGGACGAGGTCCTGGAAAATGGGCAGGCCGCGACGCTGGCGCTCTTCGTTGGCGACGGCTTCCACGACGACGAAGAACGAGGGCGGGGCAGGCAGGTCAGGATGCCCTGCAGCCTTTGCCGCCTCGAGCCGGTGGTAGATCGGGTCGGTCTCGCCGAGCACCTGCGCGAAGAAGCGGATCCGGTCGCGCTCGATGCGCACGGGGACCGGCTCCAGGCTGCGACCGCGCGTGTTGCGATCGAAGATGCCGCGCGGGTTGTGGTCGACGAGCGGTGTGGTGTCCATGCGGGTCATGCGATCTTTTCGTAGAGCGTGACGACACAGGCTCCGCCGAGGCCAAGGTTGTGCTGGAGCGCGTGCCGCACACCCTCGACCTGCCGCTCGCCCGCGCTGCCGCGCAGCTGGTGAGTGAGTTCGTAGCACTGCGCGAGGCCCGTCGCGCCGAGGGGGTGTCCCTTGGAGAGAAGGCCGCCGGAGGGGTTGGTCACTACTTGCCCGCCGTAGGTGTTGTCGCCATCGGCGATGAACTTCTGCGCGCCACCCTCCGGACAGAAACCCAGGCTCTCGTAGGTGATCACCTCGTTGTGGGCGAAGCAGTCGTGGAGTTCGGCGACGCGGATGTCTCCGGGGCCCACGCCGGCCATGTCGTAGACGGTCGCCGCGGCGCGTGCGGCCATGTCGCGGCCGACGAGTTCCATCATGTCGCGGGACTCCAGCGCCACCGGACGGTCCGTCGTCATGGCCTGCGCGGCGATGCGGACCCGTGGCGTGATGCCCGCGCGCCGCGCGAAATCCGCGGATACCACGATGGCCGCGGCTGCACCGCAGGTCGGCGGACAGGCCATGAGGCGCGTCATCACGCCTGGCCAGAGCGCCGGGGAATCCAGGACATCTTCCGGAGTCAGTTCGGTGCGGAAGAGGGCGAGCGGATTGCGGGCCGCGTGACGGCTCGCTTTGGCGCGTACGCGGGCAAAGTCCTCGAGCGTGGTGCCGTACTTCATCATGTGCGCGAGGCCCGCACCGCCGAAGTAGCGCAGCGCCAGCGGAAGTTCCATGTCGACGAGTTCATCGCAGGCGCGGTCGAAGTCGGCGAAAGGGCTGACGCGGTCCTGATAGACGGATCCGATCGCGCCCGGGTTCATCTGCTCGAACCCGACGGCCAGCACGCACTCGGCAGCGCCACCGGCGATGGCCTGGCGCGCCAGAAACAGCGCGGTGGAGCCGGTGGAGCAGTTGTTGTTCACGTTGAAGATCGGAACTCCGCTCATCCCTGTCTTGTAGACCGCGCGCTGCCCGGAGCAACTCTCGCCGAATACATAACCCGCATAGGCCTGTTCGACTCTCCCGTAGTCGATGCCCGCATCCTGCAGGGCGAGGCGGATGGCGTCGCTGCCCATGCGGTCGTAGGAGGCACCCTGTCCCGGCTTCACGAAGGGGACCATTCCCACGCCCGCGATCAATACGTCTCTGTCCGGGCTGCTCATCGTGGTGGTCTCCTCTCGATGGAATGAACGCGGTGTGTGCGCGGGGTTGCAGGCGTCGCGTGGCGCATCAGTGGAATCTCCCTGGAAGATAGGGCTCAGGGGGGAGTCCGGTATCCGCGCCGGAGAGCAGGTCCGCCAACAGGCGACCGGAGCCCAGTGCGAGCGTCCAGCCGAGCGTGCCGTGCCCCGTGTTCAGCATCAGGTTGTCGATGCCGGTGGGTCCGATCAGCGGTACGCCGTCGGCGCTGAGCGGCCGCAGCCCGCACCACGGTGAGAGCGACGCAGGCATCGTGGCTTCGAGCAGCGTCGGGAAAAGCCCTCGCGCCGCTGCGTAGAGCGCTGCCGTGCGATCAGGACGCAGGCGCGTATCCTCGCCGCCGAGTTCCGCGTACCCGGATATCCGCAGGCGCTCGCCAAGGGGTGTCGCACAGAAATGGGAGGCGCTGTCCAGCACCGGCACCCGCAGTGGATCCCTCCCCGGAGGCAGCGTCAGCGTCAGCGAATAGCCCCGCACCGGACAGAGCGCGACTCCGAGGCCTGCGCTGCGTGCAATACGGGTGCTTGCGCTGCCGGCGGCAAGCACCACCTGATCGCTCTCGCGCCGGCCGGTGGTGGTGTGCAGGCCCGTGATGCGCGCACCGCGGCGCTCGAGGCGATCCACGGACACACCGAACTCGATACGCACGCCTGCCTCGCGACAGCGCGCTTCGAGGAGCCGGCAGAAGCGGTAGGGATCGGCGTGCTCGTCCTCGGGATGATGGATAGCGCCGGCGATGTGGTCGGCGACATCCCGCAGCGCCGGCTCCACGCGTGCAGCACCGGCGCCGTCGAGCACATCGCCGTGCACGCCGAAAGCCTCCAGCCCCCGGAGTTCCTCGATAGCGTGCCGCAGCGTTGCCGCATCCCGGAAGCACAGCAGTGTCCCGCGTGAAGCATGGTCGAATTCCGCCGGCGGCGACGTGGCCTCGAGCTCACGGAGCAACGCGAGGCTGCGGCGCGCGAGCACGAGATTGGCACCGAGCCCCCGGCGGTAGTGCTCACGCGTACTGCGCGGCAAGGCACGAAGCCCCCAGGACAACACGCGCGGTAATCCACGCAGGTCCGTCCGCACCGAGGAGTCCCGATCGGCAAAGGCCGCGAGCAAACCGCGGATACGTCCGGGTCCGACCCAGGGTTCGCACAGGCTTGGCGTGAGCAGGCAGGCGTTGGCGTGGCTGGTTTCGAGCGCGCAGCCCTCGTTTCGCTCGAGCACGGTGACCTGATGACCGGCCCGTGCGAGATACCAGGCGCTGGACAGTCCCAACAGACCGGCCCCGATGACGGTCACGTGCACAGGGGGTCTCCTGCAGGTCCGGGCATCAGGCGATCTCCTTCCCGTGGCCGGCCCAGTAGGGGCGCCGGAGCTCGGTCTTCAACACTTTACCCGCTGCCGATAGCGGCAAGGCCGCTACCAGGTCGAGGCTCCGAGGACATTTGTAGCCGGCAATGGCGGTACGGCAATGATCGCGCAGTTCCGCGAGCGTCGGTGCCGTACCCTCCTGTGGCACCACCACTGCGTGCACGCGTTCTCCCCATTGCGCATCCGGCACGCCGATCACCGCGCAGGCCGAGACCGCAGGATGGCTCGCGAGCGCGCGTTCCACCTCGATCGAATACACGTTCTCGCCGCCCGAAATGATCATGTCCTTCACACGGTCGACCAGATGCAGGTAGCCGTCGGCATCGAGAAAACCTGCGTCACCCATGCGCACCCAGCCATCCACCAGCGTCGCTGCGGTCTGCTCGGGTTTGTTCCAGTAACCGAGCATGGTGCCGGGGCCCCGCGCTGCGATTTCGCCCACTGTACCGTGCGGCAGTTCCCGTCCGTCACGATCGATGATGCGCAATTCGGTGCCCGCTACCGCCTGGCCAACACTGCCGAGGCGCCCGTGGGGGTCGTCGCCAATGTGGCAGGCCGGGGGCAGGATGCTCACGACCGGCGACATCTCCGTCTGGCCAAAGGCCTGTACCAGTTCGACGCGCGGCAGCGCAGTACGAAGCCGCGCGAGCAGCGCGGGCGTCACCGGTGCCGCGCCGTAGTTGATCCGGCGCAGGCTGCGTGTGTCCGTGCCCGCGATGTCCGGGTGATCGATCAGCGCACGCAGCATGGTGGGCACCAGCGCCAGATGCTGGGCACGTTCGCGGGCCATCGCGGCCAGCACCGCGCCGGGCTCGAAACCGGGCAGGATGACGGCGCAGCCGGCAGCGCCGACGAGCGCGAGCAGGTTGGCGCCCGCCGCGAGATGGAAGAGCGGCAGGGCGAGCACCAGCGCATCGCCGCGGCGGAAGTCGAACTCGCGCTGCAGCAGCATGACGTTGTGCCAGAGCCCGTGTGTCGAGAGCAGCACGCCCTTCGGGTCGCCCGTGGTGCCGCCGGTGTAGAAGATGCCGTACGGTGCGCCGGGGTCGCGACGAATCGGTTCTATCGCAGTACCGGAGGACACCAGGGTGTCGTAGTCGAGCATGCCCTCAGGCAGCGGATCCTGCACTCCGTCCTGCATGACGATCAGGCACTGCAACTGCGCTACCTCGTCGCGCAATGCGAGCCCCTCCTCCAGGAAGGCGTGGTCCAAGATCAGCAGTTCGGCGCCGGCATCCCGCAGGGCATAGGCAAGCTCCGCCCTCGACCAGCGATGATTCAACGGTACCGCCACGACACCGGCCCACGGCAGCGCGTGGTAAAGCTCGACGTAGCGGTCGGAGTTGCTGGCCAGGATGGCCACGCGGGCGCCTTCCTGCACATGCATGGCGCGCAGTGCGCCCGCAAAGCGCGCGACGCGTGCTTCGAGGCCCGCGTAGGTGCATCGCCGGTTTCCCCACACCGTGACCAGCCCCTCGGGCGAGACCTGCGCGGCACGTCGGAGGGACTGGACGAGGTACATGCAGCTTTCAGAACGGGCAACGGGTGCCAAGGCCGCTGGCCGCCGCGTTGCGCAGCACGAGCTCCGCGGCGTAGAGATCCTGAGCGACAAGGCCGAGCGACTTGAACACTGTGATGTCCGCGGCCGATCGGCGCGGTAGTGCGTCGTGCGCCACCAGATCCCCGAGTTCGGCACGGATGTGATCCGCGCGGATGATTCCCGCTTCGAGCGCTGCCACGATCTCGCCCGCCTGGGTCTCGGCGAACCCGCGATGGTCGACGACGAGCATCGCGCGCGCGATCAGCGCCTCGTCGACTTCGCGGTGACGCGCGTCGTGCGAGCCGACCAGGTTCAGGTGCGTGCCGGGTGCGATCCAGTCGCCACGCAGCACGGGTTCCGCCGCCGCCGTGACCGTGCAGACGATGTCGGCTCCCGCCACGGCGGCTGAGGCGGTGTCTGCCATCTCCACCCGGCAGCCGAAGCGCCCATCGTGCCTCGCGCAGAATGCCTCGGCAGTTGCACGGGTGCGGTTCCAGACCCGCACCTGCGTGATGCTGCGAACGGCGCAGATTGCCTCGAGATGGCTTTCGGCCTGCACGCCGCTGCCAATCAGCGCGAGCACGCGGGATTCCTCCCGGGCGAGGAGCCGCGTGGCGAGTCCCGAGACGGCCGCCGTGCGGATCGCCGTGACGGTAGCGGCGTCGATCACGGCAGCCGGTGCGCCGGTCTCGGGATCGAACACCACGAGCATGCCCTGTATTACGGGTCGGCCCGAGGCCGCGTTCCGCGGGCAGATGGTCAGCACCTTGATGCCGTGCGCCGGCGGTTGCCGCGCACTGCCCGGCATGAGACCGAGAAACCCGGAACCGTCCGCGAGCGGGATTACCTGCCGCGAGGGCATGGTGACCTCGCCGAGCGATATCGCACGCATGGCGAGCGCCATCTGGTCGATGCAGTCAGCCATGGGCAGCGCCTGGCGAACGGCGGTGCTGTCGATGATGCGCAGACTCATGGAGACCTCACTTCCACACCGCCGCGCCGACGCGCAGCCAGTTTTCACCCAACACCGCGCGCACCTGTGCCGGCGTGTAGCCGCGTGCGAGCAGTGCCTGCGTTATCCCGGGGTAGCACTCCGGCTCCGCGAGCGGCATATCGGCACGGTAGTTGCCCGACTTCGGCAGTTCGCCTCCCGCCTGTGCAAGTGCCCACTGGTACGTGCCTGCCGGGTCGTAGACGCAGTCGAGTGCTAGCCCCACGTGTTCTATGCCGACCAGCTGCACGCAGTAGTCCACGTGCGTGGCGATACGCTCGGGCGAGACGTCGCCGTCTGTGCCCAGCATGTTGGAGATCCCGAGGATGCCGACGACACCACCAGTGGCAGCACAGGCCCGGATCTGCTCGTCGCTCAGGTTGCGGGGGTGGGGACAGAGCCCGGCCGGATTCGCGTGCGAGAAGATCACCGGTGCCGAGGAGAGCTCCATGGCGTGCAGGCTGGTACGCACGCCCGCGTGTGAGCCGTCGATCAGCATGCCGCAGCGGTTCATCTGCGCAATGAGTTTGCGGCCGAAGAGCGAGAGCCCGGCATCGTTCGGTTCGAAGCAACCGTCGCCGACGCGGTTGCGCAGGTTGTAGGCAAGCCCCATGTGCCGCACGCCGAGCGCGTAGTAGGCCTCGACCAGCTCCAGACTTCCCTCCAGCGGATCGGTGCCCTGGAAGTTGAACACCACCGCGAGCCGGCCCTCCTGATGCGCGCGGCGGATATCGGCAACGTTCGCGGCGAGCAGATAGCGCTCCGGCTCGGCGGCGATACGGGCACGCTCGCGCGCGATCGTTTTCAGCGTGTCGGCGGCCTGCCCCGTGTCTCCGCTGACGCTGAGAGACACGCAGTCGACGCCGCTGGCGGCATACCGGGGTAACAGGGCGCGCTTCCGGCGCGGGTCACCGATGTCCGCGAAGGGCACGGTGAAATCGCAGACGAGGGCGTCGCTGTGCAGCGCGATCGCAGACGGCTCGATCGAAGGGTCTGAATGGGTGATCATCGGGTTGGCACCATTTGTACGCCACCCTTATGACATGTTATAAAGCTATTGACAACATTTTCTGATTCCCGGACAGTTCGGGCACTTCGGTGGATGCGAGCGACGGTGGCGACTGGCATGCATATCGATTCCCCATCCGTGCCGTCCGTCTGCGAGCGACTGGACTCCTTGCTGCGCGACGGCATCGCGCGGCACCGTCTGCCGGGGGCGTCGATCGCCGTGCTGGAAAACGGCCGGATCCACGAGGCGGCGGCTGGCTGGGCCAACCGTGCAGCCCGGATCGAGGCCACGCCTGACACCGTTTTCCACTTCGGTTCGGTGACGAAGACGCTGACTGCGACCCTCGTGTCGCTGCTGATCGACCAAGGGGCGGTCGATCTCGACGCGCCGATCGCCCGCTATGTCCCCGAGTTCTCGCCACCGGACCCCGCCGTCCGCGAAGCCGTTACCGTTCGCCATTGCCTGAACCATACCTCCGGCCTTGTGGGCACCGTATTCATCGACACCGGCCGCAACGAGGACACACTGGCGAAACAGGTCGCACTGCTGACCGGCCGGCCACAGTACCACCCCACCGGCGCCCTGCTCTCCTACTGCAACAGCGGCATGGTGCTGCTCGGTCGACTCACCGAGCGTCTGCTGGAAAAGCCCTGGCACGCGGCACTGGTGCAGGATCTTGCCCGGCCGCTGGGCATGCACGGAGTGGTGACGCTACCGGAGCAGGCGCTGCGCGGGCGCTACGCGGTGGGACATCTGCTCGATCCCGCGTCCGGAGACTGGATGCCAGATCCGAATCCGTTCCTCTTCCCGGGCCATATGTCCGCAGGATCCACACCCTGCGGCCGCGCGCGTGACCTCGTGCTGTTCGCCGGCATGCACATCGATGGCGGAACCGCCCGGGATGGTTCGCGCTATCTGTCGCAGTCGATCGTAAAGGCCATGCAGACGCGGACCGTGGTATCGCCGGTGTCTTTTCTGAACGCGGGTTTCGGGTTGGGATGGGGACTCTACGACTGGTGCGGCACGCGCATCGTCGGGCATGACGGCGCCACGGCGAGCACGCTCGCCTTCCTTCGCATCCATCCGGAGCGGCGGGTGGCCGCGGCCCTGCTGGTGAACTGCCGCCACGGCCTGCCACTCTACGAGGACCTGTTTTCGGCGATCTTCACGGAACTCTGTGACGTGTGGGAACCGGGTGCACCGCCGACGGCTCCGGCCGGGGATCTCGCGGCGATGGCGGGCAGTTACAGCGACGGTCACGTGCGCTTTGACCTGAACCCCGCGGGCGACGGGATGCAGATGTCGCTGCAGCCCCTCTCGGCCAATCCATTGTCAAAAACCCTCGTGCAGACCGCAGAACTGCATCCGAGGGGCGAGGGGCAGTTCTTCGTCGACGGACCCGATGCGATGGTCGGCATACCCGACCCGCAACCCACCCGTCTGGTGCGCCCCTTCGCAGTCTTCGAGGCGGCGGGCACGCAGTGGCTGCATGCGGGCACCGCGGCATACCGGCGTCTGTGACCGATGCGGAATCCCCCATGAACATCCACCCCACGATCCTCGCCGATCACGCGCTGCTCTCGGCATGGCGACAGGACCTCCATCGCCACCCGGAACTCGGCTACGAAGAGCACCGCACCGCAGCCTTCGTGGCGCAGGAACTCGCGACGCTGGGGCTAGAGGTGCACACGGCGATCGGCAGGACGGGCGTGGTGGGAACGCTTCGCCGCGGCAGCAGCGATCGCGCGATCGGACTGCGCGCCGACATGGACGCGCTCGCCATGCAGGAACTCGGGGATATCCCGCACAGATCGGTGGACGCCGGGAAGTTCCATGGCTGCGGGCACGATGGCCACACGATCATGCTGCTCGGCGCGGCGCGGGCACTTGCGCGGCATGGCCGGTTCGACGGCACGGTGCACTTCATCTTCCAGCCCGCCGAGGAAGGCGGCGCCGGCGGGGCCGCGATGATCGCCGACGGCCTGTTCGAGCGTTTCCCGGTGTCGGCGGTCTTCGGCATGCACAACGACCCGATGCTGCCGATCGGCCACTTTGGCATGCAATCGGGGCCGATGATGGCAGCCGCACAGATGTTCGAGGTGGCGGTGCACGGACGCGGCGGCCACGCGGCGTTCCCGCACACCACCGTCGATCCGGTGCTCACGGCGGCGCAGATCGTGGTGGCCCTGCAGGGCATCGTGTCGCGGAACGTCGATCCGATGGCCACGGCGGTGCTGAGCGTTACCCGCACGAGCGGCGGGGAGGCCTTCAATGTGATCCCCGCGAAGGCGACGCTGGGCGGAACCCTGCGTTATTTCCTCCACGAGGTCGGCGAACTGCTCCGCGCGCGCATCACGGCCGTGGCGCGCGGCATTGCAACCGGAAACGGCGGCGATGCCGAGGTCGCGTTCCTGCCGAACGGATTTCCCCCGCTGGTCAACACGCCGGAAGAGACGGCGCTCGCCGCGCGTGTCGCCGCGACACTCGTGGGCAGCGAGGCCGTGAATGCCGCCGTGACGCCATCGATGGGGGCGGAGGATTTCGCCTTCATGCTGCAGGCGCGCCCGGGTTGCTACGTGTTGATCGGCCAGGGTGGCGAGCGTGGCGGCTGCATGGTCCACCACCCCGAATACGACTTCAACGATGCGATCATCCCGCTCGGCGCGAGCTACTGGGTCGCGTTGGCAGAGGAGGCACTTGCATCAGCACGTTGATGGCGTCGACAGACAACGCATGCGACGGCGCCCTGCGACAACGCCTAGACGCGGTGCGCGCGCGGATCGCGCCGTTCCTGCACCGCACGCCGCTAGTGGCATCGCAGCGGTTGAGCGCGCTCGCAGGGCGGCCGGTGCTGCTGAAGCTCGAGAACCTGCAGAAGACGGGCTCCTTCAAGGCGCGCGGCTTCATGCATCGGGTGCAGGAGCATCGCAGCCAGGGCGGTGGCGGCGTACTGACATTCTCGTCGGGCAACGCCGCGCAGGGACTCGCCTATGCCGCGGGGCGCCTCGGCTGTCCCGCGGTGGTGGTGATGACCCCGAGTGCGAATCCCGCCAAGGTGGCCGCGACGCAGGGCTACGGCGCGCGCATCGTGTTCGCGGAGTCGCTGGCCTCTATCGCGGAGGATGCGGCATTGCACGCGGCACGCGAAGGTTTCACGCTGATCCATCCCTACGACGACAGTGCACTGATGACCGGTCACGCCTCGCTGGGGCTGGAGTTGCTGGAGGAGATGCCCGCGGGTGCGACCGTCATTACCGCGGTAGGTGGTGGCGGAATGGCGGGCGGCCTG
>CAIXOY010000356.1 GCA_903921135.1 uncultured Gammaproteobacteria bacterium | reverse complement strand
GCTGGAATCCGTGCAAAACGCGGTGGAGCAGGCGAAGACCGCCGCCGCCACGCTGTGTGGCAAGCGCCGCCCTTACGCGCAGGCGCCGTGGTTCTGGTCCGACCAGCAGGGCTACCGCCTGCAGGTGGTGGGTATTGCCGGGCGCAACGCGCAGGTCGTGTTGCGCGGCGATCCCGCTGCGGGGAGTTTCGCGGCCTGGTGCTTCGAGGGCGAGCGCCTCATCGCCTGCCAGTCAGTGAACCGCCCGCGCGAATACATGGCCTGCCGACGCATGCTCGAGAACGATCTGCTGCCCACGCCCGTCGAGGTGGCGCATCCGCGCTTCGATCCGGAAGCGCGTTTGCCGCGCAAGGCGCCGCTCGCGTTCCAGCGTCGCTCGGTCTGAGTTGCGGTTGCAGCCGAGCTCAGGGATGTGCCGCTGAGGGTGCGGGCAGCAGGCCGCCGAGCGAGGCGGCCTCGCCGGGGCGTTTGAGCACGCGCCCGCCGAGTATCACCATCGAGACACGCTCCAGCGCGCTGATGTCCGTCAGCGGATTGCCGGGCACGGCGATGATGTCGGCGAGCTTTCCCGGTTCCACGGTGCCCAGCCGGTCGTCCCAGCGCAGGAGTTCGGCAGCCACCCGCGTGCCGGCCTGTATGGCGTCCATCGGGGAGATGCCTGCTTCGACGAACACGGCGAATTCCCGCGCATAGACCTTCGGATCGGCGCTCCCCGCACCCAGATCCAGACCGATCACCACCTTCACGCCGGCGCGGTGCGCGCCTGCGATTGCCGCGAGGAAATCGCCCCTGCCGTGCTTGATGTATTCGTCGTTCTTGTCTTGCGCGCGCAGCGTGTTGTCGCCGGTGGCGTAGTAGTCGCCCAGGTAAACGGTCGGCACCAGGAAGGTGCCGCGCTTGGCCATCATCTTCATGGCTTCGTCGTCGATGTAGGTGCCGTGCTCGATCGAGCGCACGCCGGCCGCGACAGCCTGCTTGATGCCCTCGGTGGCGTGCGCATGAGCGGCCACCGGAACGCCGTGGCGGTTGGCTTCTTCCACCGCGGCACGCAGTTCCTCCGGCGAGAAAGCGACGTTGCGGGGGTCATCGCCCACGGATTCGAAGGCGCCGGTGACGAGCAGCTTTATCCAGTCCGAACCGTACTTCACTTCCTCGCGCACGGCCTTGCGGATCTCTTCCGGGCCGTCGGCGATCAGGCCGTCCGGACGGACACGCTGCTCGGGCGAGAGGTAGTTGATGTCGCCGCCGCCCCCGGTGATCGAGATGTAATGCGCGGCGCCGCTCATGCGCGGGCCGATGAACACACCGCTGTCGATGACGCGCCGCAGATCCTGGTTGCCATAGAAGACGTCCGCGTCGCCCATCACGCGTACGCCGGTCCAGCCAGCGAGCAGCAGCCGCTGCAGCCCCGCGAGGGCCATCAGCGTCTTGTATGCGGAGGAATGCGCCAGCTGCACCTGCTGGTAGTCGTCGCCGAACATCAGCGGGTGCTCGTGTGCGTTGATCATGCCCGGCATCAGCGTGGCGTCGCCGAGCTCGATCACCTCGGCCCCGGCGGGAATCAGCGAGCGATTGCCGATGGCGACGATACGTTCGCCCTCGATCAGCACGACCGCGTCGGTGAGCGCTGTCTTGCTGCGCCCGTCGATAAGGCGGTCTGCTACCAGCGCGGTGGTTGTTCCGGCTTCCGCACTGCAGGCGAGGACTGCGATTGCGGCCGAGGCGAGCCAGTTGCGGCGTGCGCGATTCTTCAGCGGAGCCTGATCGACGTTCATGGTTGCGGTGATCCCTGCTGCGTTGCGTGGACGGTTTTCATTCAGGGCCGGACGGTTGCGGTGCTGCCGCTGTAACGGATGTCCAGCGCGGGAATGCCGAAGCGTTCGTTCTGGAGCACCACTTGCCCGATGATCCCTCGCGCCTCGGCGGCGTCTGTAACAAGCCGTGGAATCCCGCTCGTCGTGAGCGAGCTGCCGTAGCCTTCCTCCACCGGGTGCAGCACGATCGCGGCCAGTTCTCCGTTCGCGAAGCGGCTTTCCGCGAGCACGCTCTGGAAGGTGAAGGGCGTTGCGAAGGCCTGTTTGTTGAGAGGCGCCGTGAGGTCGTAGTCGGTGGCCCTGGCCGGGTTTTCCCAGGCGGCGGCAAGCGTTGCCTCGTTTCCGCGCCGCAGGTCGGCGGGGAGCGGCTCCTGTATGTCACTCCAGAAGAAATTGCCGAGGCCGTAGAACACGGGGCGTTTGCCGCGTGCCGGTGAGTCGTAGACTTCGATTGCGCCCAGGTTGTGGTTCCCGGTTGCAACGAACATGTCGGCACCGCTGTCGATCGCATCATGGGCCAGTTGCCGCAGGAAGTCGGCGGCGCCGGCGGGTGTGTCTCCGCCCTCGCAGTTGCGCGAGCATTCGTGGCTGTGGATTGCCACGATCACGAAATCGGCATGCTGCTGTGCTGTGCGCACGGCCTGCAGTATCTCGGCGAGATCGACCGGATCCATGCTGAACGTCCTGGAGGCATCCTCTGCCTGCCGGAATTTCTGGCCGAACAACTCGCCCGTGGTGCCCGCCTCGTCGCAGTGTTGCGGCTGCACGGCGCAGCGTGCGGCCTGCAGTGCGCGCAGGGCGGCGGGTGGTACCTGAAGCACCTCGGCAAGACGCAGCCCGCTGACCCCGGGCCGGCCCGGCGCGAGCCCGGATGCCGGCAGCGACTCGCTGGTGGGCCGGAACGTCGAGGCGAGCGATACCAGCGCGACCCGTGCGCGCGGGGCTTCGAGATACTGCGGGGCACGTGCAGCCCCGTGGGTGTCGCCGGCGCCGGCGTGCACGATGCCGGCCTGATCGAGCCAGCGGCCGGTCTCCTGCATGCCCTCGATACCCCAGTCGAGGGCGTGGTTGTTGGCGCGCGACACCATGCCGAAGCCCATCTGGCGCAGATCGCCCGCCACCGCGGGCAGCGCGGAAACGGTCCAGTCTCCGTCCCACGAATATGGCGAGCCCTTGAAGCTGCGCGGGTCGAAGATCGTGGTTTCGAGGTTGCCGTAGGCCACATCGCTGCGCTGCAGGATCCCCACAAGAGAGCCGAAGGCCTCCAGGCGCTTGGCGTACTGGCTGAGCGGGCGCGAGATGATCAGATCGCCTGCGGCGCTCACCGCGAAGCCATCGGGCACCTCCATGTCGAGTTCGCGCGCGACGGGGCGCCTGGCGTCGAACTGCGCGGGGTCTTTTGCGACAGGGTCTGCGGGGCCGAATCGCGTGTCGTCTGCCTGCGCGTCGCCCGCACCCAGCCAAAGCCCCATTAGCCCGACGAGAATCGGCAGGCGGTTATCCATGGACGGCAGTCTCCCCGCGTGTGTGGCCTACAGGGTATCCCAACTCGCGCGGGTGCCTCATTGCCGGCATTTGCTTACGCCGTTCCCCCGTGCCCGCTAGAATCCGCCTCCGCCCCGCACCGGAGCCTCGTCATGAGCCGTATCCCCGAAGACCTGCGTTATTCGTCCACGCACCAGTGGGCGCGCCTCGGCGCCGACGGCCTGGTGGTGGTGGGCATCACCGACCACGCGCAGGAGGCGCTCGGCGATGTGCTCTTCTGCGAATTGCCTGCGGTGGGTACGCGTTTCGCGGCTGGTGAGCAATCAGGAACGGTAGAGTCCCTGAAGGCCGCCTCCGAGGTGTATGCGCCGGTATCGGGCGAGGTGGTGGCGCAGAACCCGATCCTCG
>CAIXOY010000355.1 GCA_903921135.1 uncultured Gammaproteobacteria bacterium | reverse complement strand
GCCATGATCGACGCCGCCGACGGCAATCTGGACCCGGAAGGCACCACCCATGCCTATGCCAAGTCGGCGCGCATCAACGGCGCCGAAATCTATCAGGACACCCGCGTCGAAGCGCTGACGCCGCGCCAGGACGGCAGCTGGGACGTGGTCACCGCCCAGGGCACGATTCATGCCGAGCATGTGGTGAACTGCGGCGGGCTGTGGGCCCGCGAAGTCGGCCGCATGGTGGGTATCGAGTTGCCCGTGCTCGCGATGGAGCATATGTATCTGGTGACCGACGACATCCCTGCGGTGGTGGAATTCAACCAGCGCACCGGCAAGGAAGTGGGGCACCTGATCGACTTCGGGGCCGAGAGCTATCTGCGTCAGGAAGGCCGCGGCATGGTGATGGGCGTCTACGAGAAAGCCTGCGTGCCCTGGTCCCCGCGCGAGACGCCGTGGAGCTTCGGGCAGGAACTGCTCGCACCTGATCTGGACCGCATCGCGCCTTCGCTGGAGATCGCCTTCCGGCATTTCCCCGCCCTCGAGAACGCCGGCATCAAGCGCATCATCAACGGGCCCTTCACCTTCGCGCCGGATGGCAACCCGCTGGTCGGTCCGGTGCCGGGTCGCACGAATTTCTGGTCCGCCTGTGGCGTGATGGCGGGCTTCAGCCAGGGCGGCGGCGTCGGGCTCGCGCTCTCGAACTGGATGGTCGATGGCGACCCGGGCTTCGATATCTGGGGCATGGATGTGGCGCGCTACGGCGACTGGGCCACGCGGAGCTACACCAACGCCAAAGTGCGCGAGAACTACGCGCGCCGCTTCTCGATCCGTTTCCCCAACGAGGAACTCCCGGCAGCGCGCCCGCTGCAGACCACGCCGCTCTACGACACCTTCCGCGAGCAGGGCGCGGTGATGGGGGATTCCTGGGGCATGGAGACGCCGCTCTGGTTCGCGCCCAAAGGCGAGCGCGCGGAGGACATCGTGTCTTTCCGTCGCTCGAACGATTTCGGCCCGATAGGTGAGGAGTGCCGCGCGGTGCGCGATGCGGTGGGCGTCACCGAGATCGCCAACTTCGCGAAGTACGAGATCTCGGGTCCGGGCGCCGAGGTCTGGCTTGCGCAGGTGATGACCAACACGATGCCGCGCACCGGCCGTCTGGTGCTCACACCGATGCTGAACCATCAGGGCCGCATCATCGGTGATTTCACCATCGCCAAGGCCGCAGAGAACCGCTTCATGATGTGGGGCTCCTCGCAGGCGCAGGTCTATCACATGCGCTGGTTCGACACCGTGTTGCCCCGCGACGGTTCCGTCCGCATCGAGGCGCTCGGCATGCGCATGATCGGGCTCTCCATTGCGGGGCCGCGCTCGCGCGAGGTGCTGCAGCGCCTCACCGATGACGATGTGTCGAACGCGTCTTTCCGTTTCATGGACTACCGCGAGATGGACATCGCCGGCATCCGCGCCAAGGTGAACCGCATCAGCTACACGGGGGATCTTGGCTACGAGATCTGGGTGGCGCCCGAGTACCAGCTGCGCCTCTACACCGCGATCATGGCCGCGGGTGAGGATCAGGGCATCCGCAACTTCGGCATGCGGGCGCTGCTCTGCCTGCGCCTGGAGAAACACTTCGGCACCTGGTACCGCGAATTCCGCCCGATCTACGGCCCCTTCGAGGCGGGGCTCGAGCGTTTCGTACGACTCGACAAGGCCGATTTCATCGGCCGCGAGGCGGCGCTGCGCGAGCAGGCCGAGGGTCCGAAGCGCCGTCGCGTGTTCATGGAAGTGGATGCCACTGACGCGGACGTGCTGGGCGACGAGCCGATATGGGTGGACGGCAAGGTGGTGGGATGGGTCACCTCGGGTGGTTTCGGACACTGCGTGGGGCAATCGCTCGCGCAGGGCTACATTCCGTCGGAGCTGTTGCGTCCCGGCCTTGCGCTGGAGATCGAGATCCTCGGCGAGCGGCACACGGCGCGGCTGCAGGACGCACCGCCCTTCGACCCTGAAGG
>CAIXOY010000354.1 GCA_903921135.1 uncultured Gammaproteobacteria bacterium | reverse complement strand
TCGCGCTCAACTTCATCACGCCGCACCAGAAGTGGGGCATCCACTCAACCTATACCGACAATCTGCTGATGCTGACGCTCAGTCGCGGCGGCCCCTGCGTGTGGCTCAGCGAGGACGATGCCAAGCGTGCCGGCATTGTCGATAACGACTGGATCGAGCTGTTCAATATCAACGGTGCAATTGCGGCGCGCGCGGTGGTTAGTCAGCGCGTCAATCCGGGCATGGTGATGATGTACCACGCGCAGGAAAAAATCGTCAACATGCCAGGCTCGGAGATCACCGGTGCACGCGGCGGCATTCACAACTCGGTGACGCGCATTGTCTTGAAGCCGACGCACATGATCGGCGGCTATGCGCAGTTCAGCTACGGCTTTAATTATTACGGAACCATCGGCACCAACCGTGACGAGTTCGTGGTGGTGCGCAAGATGAACAAGATCGACTGGCTCGACACGCCGGTGGCCGATGAGCTGGTGCGGCCGGTACAGGCGCAGGGAGAGGTTGCATGAAGACATACCCCGACATGGTTGGCGTGGCGCCGGTGGCGTTCTGCGCCGTCGCCACCGTTACGCAGGAGGCAGCATGAAAATCCGCGCCCAAATCGGCATGGTGTTGAATCTCGACAAGTGCATCGGTTGTCACACCTGTTCGGTGACTTGCAAGAATGTCTGGACCAGCCGGCCCGGCATGGAATACGCCTGGTTCAACAACGTGGAGACCAAGCCCGGCATCGGTTACCCGAAGGAATGGGAGAACCAGGACAAATGGAACGGCGGCTGGGTACGCAAAGCCGACGGCCGCATCGAGCCGCGGCAGGGTGCGAAGTGGAAACTGCTGATGCGCATCTTCGCCAATCCCAATCTGCCCGAGATCGACGATTACTACGAACCGTTCACCTTCGACTACGGGCATTTGCAGGCGGCGCCCGAGATGAAGGCGACGCCGACCGCGCGTCCGCGCAGCCTGATCACCGGCAAGCAGATGGACAAGATCGTCTGGGGCCCGAACTGGGAAGAGATCCTCGGCGGCGAGTTTGCCAAGAGGAGCAAGGATAAAAATTTCGAGAATGGTTTCGAAGAAACGCAAAAGCAGATCTACGGCCAGTTCGAGAACACGTTCATGATGTACCTGCCGCGCCTCTGCGAACACTGCCTGAACCCGGCCTGCGTGGCGAGCTGTCCCTCGGGGTCGATTTACAAGCGCGAGGAAGACGGCATCGTCCTCATCGATCAGGACAAGTGCCGCGGCTGGCGCATGTGCGTGAGCGGTTGTCCCTACAAGAAGATTTATTACAACTGGAAGAGCGGCAAGGCGGAGAAATGTATTTTCTGTTTTCCGCGCATCGAAGCCGGCCAGCCGACGGTGTGTTCGGAGACCTGCGTCGGCCGCATCCGCTATCTCGGCGTGCTGCTCTATGACGCCGATCGCATTGCCTCGGCCGCTGCGGTGGTGCACGACCGCGATTTGTATCAGGCGCAGCTCGACATCTTCCTCGACCCCCATGATCCGCAGGTGATCGCACAGGCCGCACTCGATGGCATTCCAGACAAGTGGATGGAAGCCGCGCGCAACAGCCCGGTTTACAAGATGGCGGTGCAATGGAAGGTGGCGTTGCCGCTGCATCCGGAATATCGCACCCTGCCGATGGTGTGGTACGTGCCGCCGTTGTCGCCGATCAGTGCCGCCGCCAATGCCGGTCGCGTGCCGGCCCGCGGCGTCATCCCCGATGTCAGCCAGTTGCGCATCCCGGTGCAGTATCTCGCCAATCTGCTGACGGCGGGCGACACCGCACCGGTGGTGCGTGCACTCGAGCGCATGTTGGCGATGCGCGCTTATCAGCGCGAGAAGCATGTCGAGGGACGCCTCAATACCGCCGCCCTTGATCAGGTTGGCATGTCGCAGGCCGAAGTTGAAGAGATGTACCGCGTCATGGCCATCGCCAACTACGAGGACCGCTTCGTGATTCCCAGCACGCACCGCGAATATGCGGAGAACACCTTCAATGTGCGCGGCGGCTGCGGCTTCTCGTTTGGCAACGGCTGCTCGGAAGGCACCGGCCAGACCAGTCTCTTCGGCAGCGAGAAAAAACGCACCATTCCCATCAAGCTGGAGGTCTGATCATGGCTGACTTTATAAAACCGCGGCCGGCGGCCGGCAGTCTGCGGGTACTGGCGGCGCTGCTGGCTTATCCCGACGCTGCGCTGCGCCAGCAGCTGGCCGAGATGCGCGACATTCTGCGTGACGAAGCGGCGCTGTCGACGCCGCGTCTCGTCGCTTTGCAGGCTTTGATCGACCATCTTGCTGTGGCTGAACTGTTGGAGAGTGAGGCGGATTACGTCGAACTCTTCGACCGCGGGCGCGGCACCTCACTGCATCTGTTCGAACACGTGCATGGTGACTCGCGTGACCGTGGTCCGGCGATGATCGATCTCGCCCAGACCTATGAAAAAGCCGGGCTCTACTTGGCGCCCGGTGAGCTGCCGGATTATCTGCCCGCAGTGCTGGAGTTTGTGTCCACCCAGCCGCCGACGGAGGCGCGCGCCTTTCTCGGCGAGATGGCGCACATCTTCAACGCCATCTTCAGCGCCTTGCAACAGCGCGCCAGTCCGTACGCCGGCGTGCTTGCGGCATTGCTTGAGCTGGCCGGTGAAAAAGCGCAGACGGTGGCGCTGGCTGCCGAACCCTCGATTGATGAGAGCTGGAATGAGCCGCTGGTCTTCGACGGTTGTTCTACCCGCGGGCAGGCCCGACCCGGCCAGCCGCAACCGGTTCGCCTCATCCGCAAGACTGCCAAATCAGGAGTGGTCACATGAACGCCTTTGAATCTTATCTGCATACTTTTTTGTTCGGTTCTTATCCGTACATCTGCATGGTGGTGTTTCTGGCCGGCAGCCTCGCCCGCTTTGACCGCGACCAATACACCTGGAAGAGTGACTCCTCGCAGATGCTGCGCACCGGCACCTTGCGCTGGGGCAGCAACCTGTTTCACATCGGCATTCTGTTTTTGTTTTTCGGCCACTTCGCCGGTTTACTGACGCCGCACTGGGTCTATGCATCCTTCATCACGCCGGCCGACAAGCAGATGGTGGCGATCGTCGCCGGTGGTGTGGCCGGCTTGCTGTGCTTCATCGGGCTGACCCTGTTGATACACCGTCGCCTGTTTGACCCGCGCATCCGCCTCACCAGTCATCGGACAGATCTGGCGATCCTGATGATCCTCTGGGTGCAGCTGACGCTCGGGCTGATCACGCTGCCGTTATCGCTGTCGCACGCTGACGGCGCGGTGATGCTGGTGCTGGCCGACTGGGCGCAACGGGTGATGACTTTTCGTGCCGGCGCCGCCGGCGGGCTGATCCCGCTGGCCTGGCCGTACAAAGTGCATATCGTGCTCGGCATGACGATCTTTCTGCTTTTTCCGTTCAGCCGTTTGGTGCACGTGTGGAGCGGCTTTGCCTCCATCGGTTATTTGTTCCGCCCGTATCAGATCGTACGCAGCCGCCGTTTGAATCTGCCGGCCGGCCATCAACAGCCGCGCACCGGTCTTTAATCGTGCGCATCTCTATGAGAGGACGTAATCAATGATGGATACCCTGACGGCGGCCCCCAGCGCGGTGGCCCATATCAATGGCGTGGCTTTGCAGGTGCGCGGCGAGGTGCTGACGGAGGCGGTGTTACGTCAGCGGGCGTGTAGTGAGTTGTTGCGTCAGGCCGCGCAAGCCGCCGGCCTGCTGGCGGCCGATGATGCCGCGTATGCCGACGGCGTGATCAGCGCGGCGGCCACCCAGGCGGTGGAACGCTTGCTCGAACAGGCGGTGCCGGTGGCAGAGCCTTCGGATGCAGCCTGCCGTCGCTATTACGCTGCCCATCAAAGCCGTTATGCCAGCGGCGAACGCGTGCGCCTGCGGCATATTTTATTTGCGGTGACCCCCGGCGTTGATGTCGGCGCCTTGCGCCAACGCGCGGAGGCGATTTATCTCGAGGTGCGTTGTCATGACGCCTCTGCTGCAGATGGATTTGCCGCGGCGGCGCGCAGTGGGTCGAATTGTCCGAGCGGTGCCGAGGGCGGCGAGTTGGGCTGGCTCACGGCGGCGGATTGCGCGCCGGAAATTGCGCGCGAAGTCTTCGCGCATACAGAGGTCGGTGTGCTGCCGCGTCTGCTCCACAGTCGTTTTGGTTTGCATATCGTCGAGGTGCTCGAACGCGAGCCCGGCGTGGCGCAGGAGTATGCGACGGTGCGTGGTGCGGTTGCGATGGCGCTGCGTCAGCAAACCTTCGTCACCGCGCTTAGGCAATACCTGTGCGTGCTGGCCGCCGCCGCGGTGGTCGAAGGCGTGGCGCTGGAAACGGCTGATACGCCGTTGCTGCAGTAAACATGGTCATCAACCAATCGGACTTTGATGATCTCTTGCAGGCGGCCTGCGCGCAGGTCGCGCCACAGCGCTTGTTGTTTGTGTTTGCGCAGGCGGTGTTGCCTGATGACTGTAGCGAGGCGCAGCGCGCAGCGTTTGCCGCCGGTGACGGCGGTGCCCTCGCCCCCTTGATGTCGGTCGATAAAACGCCGGCGGAGCTCGCCGGCTTCGCTGCCCTGGTTGCAGAGTCGCAGGCGTTGAGCGCCGGCTGGGTGGCGGTGTTTGTCGCCAGTCTCGGCGGGCGCGGCGGGTCTGCGCCGACGACGACAGAAACCGCGCGTGCGTTGGAACAGATGATAGACGCGGTGGGCAACGGTCGCTTCGGCACCATGCTCGCCTTTAATCGCGAGGGCGGGATCCTGTCGTTTGCATGAACGCCACACCCGCGTGGCGCTGCACAGCACCGTTTCAGCCATGCCGGGTTGGTGGAAACGTCGAGCAACGCAGACACTTTATTGAAAAGAGAAAAACTTGAATCAAGTGCATCCGGCTGAATTTGCATTATGGAATCTGGGCTTTCGCCCGTTTTATTTACTGGCGGCCGCGTTCAGCGCGGTCGGTATGTTGTGGTGGGCGGCACAGTTTTCCGGCTATGTGCCGGCGGCAGCCTTGTCCGGCGCGGTGTGGCATAGCCATGAAATGTTGTTCGGCTACACCACCGCCATCATCGCCGGGTTTTTGCTCACCGCTGTGCGCAACTGGACGGCCCAACCGACGCCGACCGCTGTGCCGCTGATGGCACTGGCCGCGTTGTGGTTGGCAGGGCGCGTTCTGATGCTGACTTCATGGGCGATGACCGCCGCCGTGGTGAATGCGGCGTTTCCGCTGGCCGTCGCGCTGGCGATCGGTATTCCGCTGGT